>JBDTOS010000357.1:0-3066 GCA_039933095.1 Dokdonella sp. | reverse complement strand
AGACCGGTCAAAATTGCATAGTGAGACACTCGCTTCTTAACCCTATTCCAGAGCTCAATCTTGCGGCGAACTTGCTCGATACGGCTGTAGATGCATTGCTTGCTGGCCGCAGAGCACGTGCGCAAGAGCTCGTTGCTAGCGCAAATTTTCCGGAGATTACTCAATACGCCAAGCGGCTTGTTGGGAAGATGAGCGAGCACGTACATCGGCAGATAACCCGACCCAAATGCCTCACGAAGTCGGATCGCGATCCCGCGAGAATGCCATCGCGCTCCGCTCAAGACGTCATCTTTGCGAGAGACGGCTGGCGCTGCCGCTTCTGCGGCATCAAAGTTATCTGCAAAGCAGCTCGATCGCAACTCAGTTGAGCATTTTCAATCGAGCACCACTGGACCAGCGTTGCACTCCAGCGGCATTCTTCCTTGTACGCAATGGCATCTTCTCTTGACCATGTCGTTCCTCACGGTCGCGGCGGTCTCAATGAGCCGACCAATTTCGTTACTGCATGCTACTGCTGCCAGTTTGGTCGCGGCGAATGGACACTCGATGAGGTACAACTCTCCGATCCACGCGACAGACCGCCCGCTGTGGATTCATGGGATGGGTTAAGCCGTATTGTGGGTATGCATTTACCTGTCCTGGCAACGGACGATGTCTGAGGGCCGCCGCCCGACGAGCCGAATGATCAGGCACCCAAACGCCAGTCAGTGATACGCAAAATATGCGTTGGCAATCGCGTTCGATACGCCAGCCAACGAAATCTGCACCTTGTCGAGAAAGGTGTGCAGACGTTCTGAACTCAGGTCGCTGCCCGGTCCGGTATCGAGGGCGAACTCGACTTCGCGGCGCGCGGCTTCGAGCTTTTCGCTGCGACCGGTGCCGTGGCGGCGCTCCTGATCGCGCAGGCGTTCGGTGACGCGCTGCACGCATAGCGCAACCGCGCGCGGGAACTCGGTGTCGTAGAGGAGAAACCCGGCGATATCGCTCGGTCGCGATGCAGCCGGATGACGGCTTCGGTATGCGTGATAGCCGGACACCGAGCGCAGCATCGTGCTCCATTGCACCGACGCCACGGCGTCGGGATCACGCACCGACAGGCGGTCGTATCCCATGTCGAGCACACGCGTGGTCTGGTCCGCACGCTCGAGATATTTGCCGAGTTGATAGAAGCAGCACGGCTCACCGCGCAGAAAGGTTCCATCGGCAATGCCGTCGAACGTCTGGCATTGCAGGATCAGATGGCTGGCGAGATTGGACAGGTTCGACAACGTGATATGGCGCGCTGTCAGCGCCTTCATCGTGCCGTGGAACAGATTGATCTGGATCCACATCTCGGTACTGATCAGATGGCGCACCGTGCGCGCATTTTCGCGTGCGTTGGCGACCGCGAACGCGATCGATGTCGGATTGTCGCGATCGATCACATACCAGTTCAGTACACTGCGCGCGTCGGCGTGTTTGTGCGCTTCGAAAAAGCGATCGGTGTCGTCGTACAGATCGAGCACGCGCCGCCAGTCGGGGCCTTCGACATTGTCGCGCGCATAGGTCTGGTTGATGTGAAGGATGCGCGCGGTGTTTTCGGCGCGCTCAAGATATCTACCGAGCCAATAGAGATTCTCGGCGAAACGGGCAAGTAAACTAGACAAGGACCCAGGTGTCCTTCGAGCCGCCGCCCTGCGACGAGTTGACGACCAGCGAGCCACGTCTGAGTGCGACACGCGTGAGTCCGCCGGGAAGTACCCAGGTTGAATCGCCGGTCAGCGCGAACGGTCGCAGATCGACATGGCGCGGCTCCACATGGCGGCCGCATAAGGTAGGACTCACCGACAGGTTCACCATCGGCTGGCTGATGTAATTTTTCGGATTGGCCTTGACCTTGGCGCGCAATTCCTTGAGTTCGCGTTTGGTCGCGCGCGGGCCGATAACAACGCCGTAGCCGCCCGATTCGCCAACCGGTTTGGTCACCAGCTTGTCGAGATTGGCCAGTGTCTCCGCAAGGCCTTCCTTCTCGCGGCAGATATTAGTCGGCACGTTCGGCAGGATCGCGGTCTCGCCGAGGTAGTACTTGATGATGCGCGGCACATAGGCGTAGATCGCCTTGTCATCGGCGACCCCGGTGCCGACTGCGTTGGCAAGATTGACGTTACCTTTCCGGTACGCACGGAACAGACCCGGCACACCGAGCTGGCTGTCCGGACGAAACGCCTCGGGATCGAGAAAATCATCGTCGATGCGACGATAGATCACATGCACCGGCGAGCGTCCGGCGGTGGTTTTCATGTAGACCTTGTCTTTCTCGACAACCAGATCGCGCCCCTCGACCAGCGGCGCGCCCATCTCGCGGGCAAGAAAAACGTGTTCGAAGTAGGCGGAGTTGTAGATACCGGGCGACAGCACCACGACCTCGGCATTGCGCACATTTTTTGGCGCGACCTTGGTCATCGTGCGCATCAGGCGCTCGCCGTACTGATCGACTTCGGCAATGCCGATGCCGTCGGCGAGATCGGGAAACGCGCGCATCATCAGATGGCGGTTTTCGATTACGTACGAGACACCCGACGGCGTGCGGCCGTTGTCCTCCAGCACGCAGAACTTGCCCTGTGCATCGCGCACCAGATCAGTGCCGCAGATATGGACATAGGTGCCGTGAGGCAAGTCGACGCCGCACATCGCGGTGCGGTAGTTGCTGTTGGTCTTGACCAGATCCTCGGGGACGATGCCATCCTTGAGAATTTTCTCGTCGTGATAGATGTCGTGCAGGAAAAGATTCAGCGCGGCGACGCGTTGCTTGACACCACTTTCGATCTTCGCCCAATCCTTTTTCGACAGCACGCGCGGTATGACGTCGAACGGCATCACGCGGTCGATCGTTGCGCCTTCGGATTGAACGGTAAACGTAATGCCGAGATTCAGAAGCTCGATTTCGGCATCGTGCGAACGACTGCGCAGCCCGGCGATATCGAGGGCATTGAGGCGTTTGCGGATTTCGCGGGTATGGCCGAGTCCACGGCTTCCAAGCATTTCGCAGAAATACTCACCCGGATCGTAGTCGGCGAGGAGTTCTTT
>JBDTOS010000356.1:0-3103 GCA_039933095.1 Dokdonella sp. | reverse complement strand
GGATCGTGAAACCATCGACATAGCTCATGTGCTTCTCCTCTGCGGGTTCAATCAAATGTTGGTCCAAATCAAGTGCGGCTTCAATCAAGAATGTGGACGTCCGGATTCAAATCGGCTTCCGGGAAAAAATGCATATACGGCTGCGCTTCGACCAATGTCCGAACGACCGATGCGCGTGCTAGCAATCGATCGAGATAGGCGGCGGCATTGCTAAAATCAGCCGCGAATGGCCGCACCTTGTTCACGTAGAACAATGCCGGTGTCGCCGCACAGTCGGCCATGCTGAAATCATCACCCATGGCCCAGGTCTTCGATTGCATGTCCCGATCGATCATCGCCAACGCGGTATTCAGCGACGCTCGCGCCTGTTCGACTCCAAACGGATCGTGCTTGCCAGCCGGGCGCAGTCGGTCGCCGACAATCTTCTGCATCGGCACCTGCACGTGCAGATCGAAGAAACGATCGCGCAGGCGTGTCTGTCTTGCGAGGTCAGCGTCGCTCGGAATCAGATGCGAGCGCCCCGGATAGTGCTGCGCGAGATACTCGATGATGATGCTCGTCTCGGGAACCGTTCGATCACGTGCTTCATCGACCAAGACCGGAAACTGGCAAATTGGCCAGATATCGGCAAGGCGCGCGCGCGATTCGGCGTCGCCCAGGTCGATGATGACGGGCTCGAACGGGGTGTCGTTCTCGTACAGCGCGATCAGCACCTTGTGGCAGAACGAGGCTAGCGGGTGCATGAAGAGTTTCAGGGACATGATCGATCAGCAGGTGGTTTGATCAGTGCCGCATGGCAGATATGAATATTCACCCATAACCGCTGAATGCGAAAGAAAAAATGCAGCCGAGAGCGTGTGTTGCCCCTGCGGAGCGATATCCATCCAAGCATTCCGCAATCAGCCGTGTCGCAAACGCTCAATCAATCGCTCGAAAAACGCCGCCGGTACTTCGGCGCGCACGGGCCCTTGCCAGCAGTGCCCGGGCGCGAACGGTGCGCACTTGATCGCATCCTTCTCGGTCATCAGAACCGGAAGTTCATCGACAAACTCGAGATCGTCTGGCCGATACGCGTAGTGGTCAGGAAATAAATGCGCGATGACATCAATACGGTGAGCGCGCAAGGTCGCAAAGAAACGCTCCGGATTACCAATGCCGGCGATGGCGTGCACGCTCGTATCGGCAAAGTCGCGCAGCGGTCGCGTGATCGTCGCATCGTTCACGGCGACGGCCATGCCGCCGCAGAGTTGCATCGGCACTTCGTCTGTCGCTGGATTGCCGCCGTTGCAGACCCGGAAGTTCACTGTTTCCAGACGCTCAACCGGTTCGCGCAATGGTCCTGCCGGCAGCAGAAATCCGTTGCCGAAGCGGCGCTCGCCGTCGATCACGCAAATCTCGATTGCGCGTGCGAGCGATGGATTCTGCAACCCATCATCGGCGATCACGACGTCGACTTTTTCGCGCAGCAGGAGCCGCGCGGCAGAAGGACGATCGCGGCCAATCGCAACCGGTGCCCGCGTGCGCCTCTGGATCAGGCACGGCTCGTCACCGACCACGTTGGGATCGGCATTGTCGCCGAGCAACTGCGGCACGCGCGCACTGCCACCGTAGCCGCGACTGACCACACCTGGCGAAAATCCGCGCGCGCGCAAGGCCTCGACCAGGGCAATAACCAGTGGTGTCTTGCCGGTACCACCGACGCTGATATTTCCGACGACGATAACCGGCACCGGCAACACCTCGGGCTCGCGCCAGCCGAATCGATATGGCGCAAGATCGATTGCGCGTAGCGCGCGATACACAGGCACCAGTGCGCGCAATGACCACGGCGGCGGCGCAGGGCGATACCAGATCGATTGCAGACGAGCGCCGCGCGCGCTCATGCGCTACCTGGCGAAACCGTCTCGTTGCCAAACTGCATCCGATGCAGCGCGGCGTAGTAACCCTGACGTGCGAGCAACGTTGCATGATTGCCCTGTTCGACAATCCGGCCCTCGTCGAGCACGACGATCTGGTCAGCGTGTTCGATCGTCGACAAGCGATGCGCTACGACCAGTACCGTGCGGTCACGCATCAACCGCTTCAGGGCATCCTGGATCAAGCGCTCGGAACCGCTGTCGAGCGCACTCGTGGCCTCGTCGAGAATCAGGATCGGCGCGTTCTTGAGCAAGGCGCGCGCAATCGCGATACGTTGGCGCTGACCGCCGGATAACAGGGTCGCACCGTGGCCAACTTCGGCGTGAATTCCGCCCGGCAGATTGTGGATGAACTCCATCGCATTCGCCGCTTCGGCGGCTGCGATGACGTCCGCCTCGGACACGCGGCCAAGTGCGCCATAGGCAATATTCCTCGCGACAGTATCGTTGAACAGCACGACATGCTGGCCGACCAGAGCAATCTGCGCGCGCAAGTCATCGAGCGCGTAATCGGCTAGCGACTGGCCATCGAGCAGAATTGTTCCCGTAGTCGGTTCGTAAAAGCGCGGCAGCAGACCGACGAGGCTGGTTTTGCCGCCGCCGGATCGGCCGACGATTGCAGTAACAGTAGCCGGCGCGCAGCGCAGATCGATCGCTTGCAGGGCCGGCAGAGTTGAACCCGGATAACGAAAATCGACGCCTCGAAATTCGATATCACCGCGACTTCGTTCGCAGCGCAGGTTGCCGCGATCGGACTCCGACTCGGCATCGATCACGCTGAAGATATCGCGTGCCGCGACGACGCCGCGCTGCAAGTTCGCCTGCACCGTGGTGAGCCGCTTCAGCGATGGAAGCATGACCAGCATGGCGGTGATCAGCGACATGAACGTGCCGGAGCTCATTTGCGCAAGCGTGTGCGGACGCGTAGCCAGATAGATGACCAATGCCAATGCACATGCGGCAACCAGCTGCACCAGTGCGGTCGCAAGCGCATTGGTCGAGGCGACTTTCAGGTTGAGGCTGCGGATACCGGTATTGACCTTCGCGAAACGCTCCTGCTCGTAGTCGCGTCCGCCATACACTTTCACCTCGCGAAAACCGCTGACGACCTCATCGACGATGCCGGTAACCGAACCGACCGAATCCTGAATACGCGTATTGATGCGCCGATAACGACGACCGACCAG
>JBDTOS010000355.1:0-3120 GCA_039933095.1 Dokdonella sp. | reverse complement strand
AGGACGCTCAACGTGGTTACTTCGAAGTTGCATTGGCGAAGGTTGCACGCCTCTGCTCGACTACTGCGAGCATCCGATTGCGAAATCGGTCGGGATCGTCTTGCAGGTCAAGGAAGAGGGCAAGGCACACGCGGGGTTCGGTGCGAATCCAACCCAGAGTTTCAAGGATCGCGGCATGGCGATGGTGGTCGCGCAGGCGCGTCGACTCGGAATTTCAAAACTCGCCGTGCCGACCCAAGGCAATGCCGGCGATTCGCTGACGCACTACGCGCTCGCAGCAGGGCTGTCGGTTGTTGTCGCAATGCCGGACGACACACCGATGCCGATTCTCGGCAATGTCGCAGCAGCAGCGCATCGCCATCCCGATCGCGTCAAACTGGAATTGGTCGGGCCGACGATACGCGAGGCCGGCGCCTTGTTGAAAGAAAAATATGTTCCGCACGGTTATTTCTCGGTTGCGACGTTTCAGGAACCCGGCTGGCGCATCGAGGGCAAGAAATCGCTCGGGCTCGAACTGGCCGAACCTGCACCCGGCGAGACGTGCTGGTCGCTGCCCGATGCAGTCATCTACCCGACCGGTGGCGGCACCGGCGTGCTCGGCATGTGGAAAGCGTGGGACGAATTGCAGGCGTTGGGCCTGATCGGCGCGCAGCGACCGCGCATGATTTGTGTGCAAAGCGAGGTCACGCCGCCCCTCGTGCGTGCGTTCGAGTCAGGCGCGGCCGACACGACGGTTGTTGCGGCCGGCAACACGCTGGCGTTCGGGCTCAATGTGCCCGGCGGCGTCGGCCACTTCCGCGTGCTGCAGATTATTCGGGCGAGCGGTGGCGCAGCGGTCGCTGTCAGTGAAATCGATACTGCCGCAGAATTGCAACAAGTCTGGCTTGAGAAGCGCTGCTGGATAAGTCCGGAGGGTGCCGCCTGCACGGCCGCGCTGCCGCAATTGATTGATCGAGGGTTGGTCAAGCGCGGCGAGCGTGTCGTTGCGGTCAATACCGGTTCGGCCGAAAAATATCTCCCGGCGTTGCGGTATCTGTTGTAGCGAGCGCTGCCGCGTCTGCTGACCTTCAAGCCAACTTTCGGCACTGCGTTTTCGGCCGAAATCTGGCAAAGTCCGTCATCGTTGTTCACGCTTCTACTTCACGCTTGTACCCACGGGAAGAAAATCATGTGCAGACCTCGCGGTCTTTCGGTTTCACTTGCCTCGTTGCTTGTGTTTTTTACGCTTCAGGCCTTGGCTGCGCCCGACGCAGCGTCGCCATATGCACGAGATCCCAACCAGCCGATTGACCAGGCCTACACCGACAAGATCCGCGAGTTCACGACCGACCCGTCGTTTAATTCCCCGCTGACCGACTACCTGCCGGCATCAGCCGGCGTGCCGACGCCAGCCAAGGTGCTCGGGCACATTTCGGGTGCGCCCAACTATCTGCCGTACACCGCCGATGTGCATCGCTATTTCCGCGAACTGGCTGCGGCGAGTCCGCGCGTGAAGGTATTTTCGATCGGCAAATCGGAAGAAGGGCGCGAGATGATCGCGGTCGCGATTGCCGACGAAAACCTTCTCGCCGATCTCGATGCCAACGATGCGCGCCTTGCCAAACTCGCCGACCCACGCACGATAGCAATGAACGACGCGACTGCGGATCAACTCGTCGCGACTTCGGTGCCGATCTACTACATCACTGGCACCATTCACTCGACCGAAACCGGCGCGCCGACCGCACTGATGGAACTGGCCTACCGGCTGGCCGTCGACGACGCGCCGTACATCAAACACATTCGCTCGCATCTGGTGACCCTGATCACGCCGGTGGTGGAAACCGATGGCCGCGATCGCATGGTCGATATCTACAACTGGCATCTCGCCCATCCCAAGGATCAATACCCACCGCTGATGTACTGGGGTCACTACGTCGCCCACGACAACAATCGCGACGCGATGACGCTGACCTTGAACCTGACCCGCAACGTGCTCGATACCTATGTCGGTCGCCACGCCCAGGTGTTGCACGATCTGCACGAATCAGTGCCATTCCTGTACGACAACACGATCGGCGATGGTCCGTACAACGCGTGGATCGATCCAATACTGGCCGGCGAATGGCAGCAAATCGGCTGGGACAATGTGCAGCAGATGACTCGGCTCGGCATGCCTGGCGTGTTTGCGCACGGCGATTTCGATACCTGGAGTCCGGGCTATCTGATGTTCATTGCGGCGATGCATAACGGCATCAGCCGCCTCTACGAAACCTTCGGCAACGGTGGCGCGGATACCGTCAAACGCATTCTCGATCCCGAGGAATACCAGCGCACCTGGTATCGCCCGAACCCGCCGCTGCCAGTAGTGACCTGGTCGCAGCGTAACAACAACAATTACGAACAGACCGGCTTGTTGACTGCGTTGAGTTATTTCGCCGACAACGCGCCGCAGTTCCTCAAGAACTTCTATCTGAAAGCCAAGCGCTCGATCGAGAAGCCGGGCACCGATGGACCAGTCGCCTATGTGTTCCCGAACGACGAGAAGCGCAAAGGCTCGCAGGCTCGGTTGCTGCGGTTGTTGCAGCAACAGCATGCCGAAATCAGTCGCACAACCGCGACGATGACCTTGAATGTGCCGAAAGTTGAGTCGGATGACGACGATTCGGCGAAGAAAAGTGATGACGACAAGAGCAAACCCGAAAAGGACAAATCAAAGGAAGACAAGCCAAAGACAGAGCCGCGTACGTTTGCATCCGGAAGCTACGTCGTGCGCATGGACCAGCCGTATTCGCGTATTGCCGACACCTTGCTGGATCGCCAGTACTGGTCGCCCAAGGATCCGCAGAAGCATCCGTACGACGATACCGGGTGGTCGCTCGGCGACGCGTTCGGCGTGCAGGCGATTCGGGTGACCGATCCCGCCGCGCTCAAGGCGCCGATGCAGACAGTCAACGCGTCGATCGACGTCGCGCAGGGAATGGCCAGCGTCGATGCGCCGGTGAAAAAAATGCCGCGCATTGCCCTGATGCACACCTGGCTGTACACCCAGACCGAAGGCTGGTGGCGCCAGGCGCTGGATATCCTTGGCATCAAGTACGACTACATCAGCACCCAGGACGTCGGACGTACCACCAATCT
>JBDTOS010000354.1:0-3121 GCA_039933095.1 Dokdonella sp. | reverse complement strand
GGCATTCGTGTAGCCAACGAGCGCAACCACAGGCAACGCGGCACGCAGACGCCCGCGCCGCGCCTGAGTGCGTTGAACTTCGACTTTGTCGAGACGTTTCTGCAATTGCTTGACCTTGTCGGCGAGCATGCGCCGATCGAGTTCGAGCTGGGTTTCACCGGGCCCGCGCAGACCGATTGCACCACCGCGTTGGCGCTCAAGATGGCTCCAGCCGCGCACGAGGCGCGTCGAAATATGCTTGAGCTGGGCCAGCTCGACCTGCAACTTGCCTTCGTGCGAACGCGCCCGTTGGGCGAAGATATCGAGAATCAGCCCGGTGCGATCAACGACACGGCACTCGGTCAGCGCTTCGAGATTGCGCTCCTGCAACGGACTCAGTGCGTGATCAACCAGGATCAAGTCGGCAGCGAGCTCCTTGCGCTGCGTTTTCAGTTCATCGGCCTTGCCACTGCCGACGTAGTAGCGTGGATCGGGACGGTCCACGCGCGCATTCAAGCTGCCGACAACCTGTGCGCCAGCCGAACGCGCGAGTTCGGAAAACTCATCAAGCGCTGCCGGATCACGCGCACCGGGTTTGTGCGGCAACAGCAGCAGCGCGCGTTCGCCGCGTTTTGATCTCTCGAACAGCGTCGTTTACCCGGCGTCCGGCGACTCGTCCGGCATATCGTGATCGTGCGCCGGCCCGCCATCGGCGCCGGTGACGCGCACATTGCGGCTCGGCACAACGGTCGAGATCGCGTGTTTGTAGACCATCTGGCTGACTGTATTGCGCAACAGCACGACAAACTGATCGAACGACTCGATTGTGCCTTGCAGCTTGATGCCGTTGACCAGATAGACCGAAACCGGCACACGCTCGCGCCGCAGCGCATTCAAAAACGGATCTTGCAGGGACTGCCCCTTTGACATTGTTGTTCTCCTGATCACGTCAAGCACGAGCCTTGGAAAAATCGGTACGACGCGAATGGGATATGCGTCCGTTACGCCAAGGATCAACGGGCTTATCTTAATCGTTCGGCGCTGCTACGCCAATCACCGGCTCGCGTTCCCGGTTGAAAGGAAGGAAGAAACAGCATGACAGGCGACATCCGCCGGTCCGAACCGGCCCGAATCGGCTCGATCGGTCCACAAGACGCGCGCATCAAGCTCCGCGCGCAGCCAGGTGATCTGACGTTTCGCGAGCTGGCGCGTTGCGAAAATTGCCCGTTGGCGGAATTCGTCCAGTGAGATCGATCCGTCGAAGTGTTGCCAAGCCTGGCGATAACCGACGGCACGCGTAGCTGGCAGGTCGGGCGTCAGATCTCCGCGATTGCGCAGGCTGGCAAGTTCATCGAGAAAACCAGCCGCGAGCATTGCATCGAAACGCTGTTCGATGCGTTCGCGCAACGGCTCGCGATCCGCTGGCATCAGCGCCAGTTTCAGGACTCGCCATGGCAGACGTTCGCGCAGCAAGCCTTGTTGGTCGGAAAGCGGCATTCCGGTCAGCTCGATCACCTCGAGCGCGCGCAATACACGCTGTGTATCAGTGGCGCGAATGCGCGCGGCAGCAGGCGGATCAAGCTCGGCAAGGCGCGCGTGCAGTCTCGGCAAACCTTCGTCTGCCATCGCGGCGGCAAATCGCGCACGCGTATCCGGATCGCCTTGCGGCAGAGGCGACAACCCTCGCTGCAATGCGCGGAAATACAAGCCGGTTCCACCGACCAATAGCGGCGTCCGACCACGGGTCCGGAATTCGCTCATCGCAGCAACTGCATCGCTGCGAAACTCGGCCGCCGAATACGGTTGTGACGGATCACGAATATCGATCAGCCGATGTGGAAATCTGCGCAGAGTCGCTTGGTCCGGCTTCGCCGTGCCGATGTCGAGGCCGCGATACACCAGCGCCGAATCGACGCTGATCAGCCCGAGATCAAAGCGCTCGGCCAGATCGCAAGCAAGCGCAGTCTTGCCCGACGCAGTCGGACCCATGAGGAAAATCGCAAGCGGACGCTCGTCAGCAGCCATCGCTACAGGTTCTGACCTAGCGAGGCGCGATGCAAGAGAATGTTCGCCACTTCTCGAAAACGAAAGCGCCCCGACATAGCCGGGGCGCGTTGTTGTTTACCTGAAAAACCAAACGCAATCAGTCGACCGAGAATTTCTGCAGCATCACTGGCAGGCTGGCGGCATTCACGGTCATGACAATATTGACATCGGGGAAGGTGAGGCTGCTGATCGTGGTTGCATCGGTTATGCCGCAACCGGCCGCTCGCAGATACGACGATGCCTCCGCAGGATTGATCGATGGCTCGGCGTTGGATCCGATCAGGAAGGAGTTTTTCGGACCGATGCCATCCGGCGTGAATATCTCGACGACGAGATCGCTTTGCCGGGAATTGATGTAGGTCGAGATCGGAACATGCACGATCGACAAGCTCTGGTTCGGAACGGAGATAGTCGCAGTCGCGAGCGGCGACCCGATATTGACGTTCCAGATATTGGGCGAGTTGTTGTCAACTGCATACAACTTGACGGTCACCGTTTGCGAACCGGATGGTGCAAGTGCTTTCTGCACACCAAAATCGACACTGGTCACGTTGACCAGTCCGGTCGCAGCGAAATTTCCGTCCAGGTCGAAACGGCGGAAATAGCCGTTTTCCAAATGATAGAAATTCGGCGCCCCGCTGTTGCAGGAAACCGAGTTTCCACCGGTGATCGTATTCGAGGCACTCTGGGTAAAAGCAAAGCCAGTATCCGGTGCCGCCACCGTCGGGTGGCTGACGCTGGCAGCGACTTCGCTCGCGTCTCTTGAGACTGTGGCGGTAGTTGCCACCCCACTGGCTGCGTACAGACTGAACGTGATGCATAGGGCAAGCTGGGTCGTTTTCATTGGCGCTCTCCTTGGTTATCGAGCTACCGGCAACGAATACCTACCTGCCAGAACGCGGGTTTCGATCATTCGCCCTTGTGTAGCCCGTGGCACCATCCTACGCGCGTCGGCGCGAGTTCGCATGTTTGAATCCATTCAGGTTTATTCCGACGTGAAGAGAACGCGAAACGATGCCTGATTTAGGTGACGGCCTGTCGGAAACGAAAACGCCCCGGAGCAACCGGGGCGTTTCGCTGTGCGCTGAGCGACTTG
>JBDTOS010000353.1:0-3144 GCA_039933095.1 Dokdonella sp. | reverse complement strand
CAAGCTCGACCGCGACCAGGGCGGCTTCGATCTGGAAGTGCCGCGCAACACGGTACTCGATGCGACAGTAATCACGCCGGCACCGCCTGCACCTCCGGCCGCACAGCCGCCTCCAGCGGGGGAGAGTGCTTCGGCAGGCACGGCCATCGCCGGAGTTCCCAAGGACGAGTCTCTTGCCAAAACGAACTGATCTCAAATCGATCCTGATCATCGGTGCCGGGCCGATCGTCATCGGCCAGGCTTGCGAATTCGACTATTCCGGCGCGCAGGCCTGTCGCGCGCTGAAGGCCGAAGGCTATCGCGTGATCCTGGTCAATTCGAATCCGGCGACGATCATGACCGATCCGGAAACGGCCGACGCGGTGTATATCGAGCCGATCAATCCCGCGACCGTCGAGCGGGTGATCGCCAAGGAACGTCCGGATGCATTGCTGCCGACGATGGGCGGCCAGACGGCGTTGAATTGCGCGCTTGATCTTGCCGACAACGGCGTGTTGGAAAAGTATTCTGTTGAGTTGATCGGAGCATCGCGCGATGCGATCCGCATGGCCGAAGATCGCGAGCTGTTTCGTCGCGCGATGATGGAGATCGGCCTCGACTGCCCGAAAGCCGAAGTCGCGCGCTCACTCGAACAGGCGATCGAGATTCAGACCACGGTCGGCTATCCGACCATCATTCGCCCCAGTTTCACCCTCGGCGGTTCGGGCGGCGGCATCGCCTACAACGCCGAAGAGTTCGTCGATATCGTCACGCGTGGACTGGAACTGTCACCGGTACACGAAGTGCTGGTCGAGGAATCGGTGCTCGGCTGGAAAGAGTTCGAGATGGAAGTTGTCCGCGACAAGGCGGACAACTGCATCATCGTGTGCTCGATCGAGAACTTCGATCCGATGGGCGTGCACACCGGTGACTCGATCACTGTTGCTCCAGCACAGACCCTTACGGACAAGGAGTATCAGCGTCTGCGCGATGCCTCGATTGCGGTACTGCGCAAGATCGGCGTCGATACCGGCGGATCGAACGTGCAGTTTGGTGTCAATTCCAGCGACGGACGCGTCGTCATCATCGAGATGAATCCGCGTGTGTCGCGTTCGTCGGCGCTGGCCTCGAAAGCGACCGGTTTTCCGATTGCAAAGATCGCCGCCAAGCTTGCCGTCGGTTACACGCTCGACGAATTGCAGAACGACATCACCGGCGGTCGCACACCGGCGTCGTTCGAGCCGTCGATCGACTATGTCGTCACCAAGATTCCGCGATTCGCATTCGAGAAGTTCCCGTCCGCCGATGCGCGCCTGACCACGCAGATGAAGTCGGTCGGCGAGGTCATGGCGATCGGGCGCACGTTCCAGGAATCGCTGCAAAAAGCATTGCGTGGCCTGGAAACCGGCAAGACCGGCTTGAATCCAAGCGAACTCGATGCGAGCACGCCGGATGGCCTGGCGACCTTGAAGCGCGAACTGAAGGAACCTGGCCCCGATCGGGTTTTCTATGTTGCTGATGCATTTCGGGCGGGTCTGGATCGCGATGAGGTATTCGCGCTGACCCATATCGATCCATGGTTTCTCGTCCAGATTGAAGACCTCGTGCGCAGCGAGGGCGAGGTCCGCGCGGGCGGCCTGACCGCGATCGACGCGGCGCGCATGCGGGCACTAAAGCGAAAAGGATTTTCCGACGCGCGTCTGGCTGAGTTGCTCGGCACGGATGAAAACGCCATGCGCCATCTGCGCCGCGCGTTCAATGTGCGTCCCGTGTACAAGCGCGTGGACTCGTGTGCTGCCGAATTCGCGACGACAACGGCGTATCTGTATTCGACCTATGAAGAAGAGTGCGAAGCCGAGCCGACGGATCGCGACAAGATCATCGTGCTCGGCGGCGGCCCGAATCGCATCGGCCAGGGCATCGAGTTCGACTACTGCTGCGTGCATGCCGCGCTGGCGCTGCGTGATGATGGTTACGAGACCATCATGGTCAATTGCAATCCGGAAACGGTATCGACCGATTACGACACCTCGGATCGCCTGTATTTCGAGCCGGTCACGCTTGAAGACGTGCTCGAAATCGTCGACAAGGAAAAACCCAAGGGCGTCATCGTCCAATACGGTGGCCAGACTCCGCTGCGACTTGCACGTGCGCTGGAGGCAGCCGGCGTGCCGATCATCGGTACTTCGCCCGATTCGATCGATCTTGCCGAAGATCGCGAGCGTTTCCAGAAACTGATCGAGCGTCTCGGTTTGAAACAGCCGCCGAATCGGACCGCGCGCAACGCCGACGAGGCGCTCGTGCTCGCCCGCGAGATCGGTTATCCGCTGGTTGTGCGACCGAGCTATGTGCTGGGTGGGCGCGCAATGGAAGTGGTTCATGACGATGCCGATCTGGCGCGCTACATCCGCGACGCGGTGCGCGTGTCGAACGACGCGCCGGTGCTGCTTGATCGCTTTCTCGATCATGCCATCGAGGTCGATGTCGATCTGATCGCCGATGCCGAGGGCAACGTGCTGATCGGTGGCGTGATGGAGCACATCGAGGAAGCCGGCGTGCATTCCGGCGACTCGGCGTGCTCGCTGCCGCCGTATTCGCTGAGTGCGAGTGTGTTGGGAGTGCTGCGCGAGCAGGTCGCGGCGATGGCGCGCGCGTTGAAAGTGATCGGTTTGATGAACACCCAGTTTGCCGTGCAAGGCGAATCGGTCTATGTGCTTGAAGTGAATCCGCGCGCGTCGCGCACGGTGCCGTTCGTGTCGAAAGCCACCGGGCGTCCGCTGGCAAAAATCGCGGCACGCTGCATGGCCGGAAAATCGTTGGTCGAGCAGGGCATGACGGTTGAAATCGTGCCGGATTATTATTCCGTCAAGGAAGCAATCTTCCCGTTCCTCAAGTTCCAGAATGTGGATCCGATCTTAGGCCCGGAGATGCGTTCGACCGGCGAGGTCATGGGCGTCGGCCGCAGCTTCGGTGCTGCTTTTGCGCGCGCGCATGAGGCGGCCCAGATCAAGCCGGCGCCGATCGGCAAGGCGTTCCTATCGGTGCGCAATGCGGACAAGCAACGGCTGGTTCCTGTCGCCAGCGATTTGCTGCGACGCGGCTTCACCCTGGTTGCAACCGGCGGCACTTGCCAGTATCTGATCGACAACGGGATCGCCTGCGAAC
>JBDTOS010000352.1:0-3151 GCA_039933095.1 Dokdonella sp. | reverse complement strand
TAGATATCCGCCATGGGTAACGCATCGACAAGCACGCTGAAGGATGGCGACCACTGCGACATGGTCGGCGGTACTCACGCCCGGCAAATCGGGAACCGCGCACGACATCAAGACCGGCAAGACCGGTCATGTGACGATTACCGTGAAGCAGGCGAACGGTGAGCGGTTCAAGACGCTGGCCCGGAATGTAACTGGGCGGAAACTGAAGTAGGCCGTAACGCGCGGCGGCTCGTGGCTGCATTGGGCGACCAGTAATCCCCGAGCGCGCATAATTGGCGCATCGCTGTGGAGGATGCGCCATGCTGTTTTTTGTCGTTTCGGCCTTGATTGTCTTCTTGATCCTCGCGTTTCGCGGGTTCGCTTTCCTTGGCTGGCTGGCGGCGACCGGCGTGTTTCTGCTCGGCTGGCGCGTCGAGGGAATCGCATCGCCGCTGCTGTTCGAAATCTGTGTTGTCGTATTGGTGTTGCTTGCGGTGCTGTTTGGCGTGCCGCCGCTGCGACGCATGCTGGTGTCGCGGTTCGTCATGCCGACCTTCGCCAAGGTGCTGCCGCGCCTGGGCGATACCGAGCGTGTCGCGCTTGAAGCCGGCACCGTGTGGTGGGACGCCGATCTTTTTTCCGGCATGCCGCAATGGCAGAAGTTGCTCGACTTCGAGCCGCGTCCGCTGAGTGATGACGAGCAGGCCTTTCTTGATGGCCCGGTCAACGAATTCTGCCTTCGCATCGACGACTGGCAAATCATCCAGCAGCGCGACTTGCCCGACGACATCTGGAAACTGATTCGCGAGTATCGCCTGTTCGGTTTGATCATCCCGAAGGAATACGGCGGGCACGGATTCTCGGCGCTGGCGCAATCGCGCATCGTCACCCGCATTTCGAGTCGTTCGGTGACCGCCGCAGTGACCGTGATGGTGCCGAACTCGCTTGGCCCCGGCGAGTTGCTGATGCATTACGGTACCGAGGCGCAGAAAAAGAAATATCTCGCGCGTCTGGCGAATGGCGAGGAAATTCCATGCTTCGCCCTGACCGGCCCGGAAGCCGGCTCCGATGCGGCGGCAACCCAATCCGAAGGCATTGTCGAAACGCGCACGATCGATGGTGCCGAGGTGCTCGGTGTGCGTTTCAACTGGAAGAAACGCTACATCACGCTCGCGCCGATCGCGACCCTGATCGGCCTCGCGTTTCGGTTGAAGGACCCGCACAAACTCATCGGCGACACCGAGGATCGTGGCATCACCTGCGCGCTGATTCCGCGCGACACGCCCGGTATCGAGATCGGCCAGCGCCACGATCCGATGGGCGTGCCGTTTCACAATGGTCCGACTGTCGGCACCAATGTCTGGGTGCCGTTCGACGCGATCATCGGCGAGATGGACGGTGTCGGAATCGGCTGGCGCATGCTGATGGAATCACTCGCCGCCGGTCGCTCGATCTCGCTGCCGGCCTTGAGTATCGGCGCCGCACAGATGGCGACGCGCATCTGCGGTGCCTACGCCACCGTGCGCGAACAATTCGATACACCGATCGGTCGCTTCGAAGGTATCGAGGAGCCACTTGCGCGCATAGCCGGCCTCACCTATTTGATGACGGCGACACGCAACCTGACCTGCGGCGCGCTCGATGCCGGCGAGAAACCCGCCGTGCTCGGCAATATCGCCAAGGCGTATCTGACCGAAGCGATGCGCCAGGTTGTCGCCGATGCGATGGACATCCGTGCCGGCAGCGCGATCCAACGTGGACCGCGCAACATGCTGTCGCGCGCCTGGGATGCGGTGCCGATCGGCATCACGGTCGAAGGCGCGAATATCCTGACCCGCTCGATGATCGTCTACGGCCAGGGCGCGATTCGCTGCCACCCGTATGTGCAGAAGGAAATCGCAGCGGTCGCGAGCAACGACCTCAAAGCGTTCGATGTCGCGATCTTCGGCCACGTCAATCTGCTGGTGACGCGCTCGGTGCGTGCACTCTTGCTGGCCTTGTCCGGATCGCGCTTCGCCGAGGCGCCGAACGCGCCGGATACCGCGCGCTATTACCGACACCTGTCGCGTTTTTGCGCTGCCTTCACGATCGTCTCGGACACCGCAATGGGCACGCTCGGCGGCTCGCTCAAACGCCGCGAGAAACTGTCGGGTCGGCTCGCCGATGCGCTCGCTTACCTATATCTCGCTTCCGCAGCGCTCAAGCGCTACCACGACGAGGCCAAGAACACGCACAACTATCAGCTTGCGTGCTGGTCGGTCGAGTTGTGCCTGTATCGCGTGCAGGAAGCCTTGCTCGGCGTGATCGACAACCTGCCGACGCGACCCGCTGCGTGGTTGCTGCGCGCGCTGATTTTTCCACTCGGCGCGCGTTTTCGTCCGCCATCCGACACACTCGGCCAAGGCGTCGCCCGCGACATTCTCGAAGATCGCGATTCGCGCAAGGATCTCACCAGCGACATCTTCGTTCCGCCCGCAGACGAGCCCGGCCTCGGCGCGCTCGAAGCCGCGCTCGACAAGGCGGTGCGCGCATTGCCGATCGAAACCAAACTGCGCGACGCCGTGCGTGCCGGCAAGCTCGACCGCGCGCCGGGCTATCTACTCGACGACCACGGCCTCGCCGCCGGCATCATCACCGAAGCGGAGTACGACCTGCTCAACGACGCCCGCGCCGCCCGCGACGAAGTGATCCAGGTCGACGCGTTTGATCCGGAGGTTTACAAGACGCTGCATTGATTGACTGATTCCCGCGAACCGTGATTCATCGTTTGCGCGGCGCCGTCATGTGGCCGCCTGCACTATTCGCGCTTCCCGAATCAATATGCGAGACGAGGGTCCGCGCTACCTGTAATGGCGACCGTTCGACCAGTATCGCAACTTGCGGCGTCACCCAAACTGATCACTACCCGATAGCGCCCGGGCGGGACGACGCTTCCATCCACCCACAATGCGAATCCTGACATCGCGTAATGCTCGTCTTGCAGGTAGGCAGACACGTCAGAACGGGCGAGTGACGAGGCCGTGGTTGCACTGAACGTCTGCCCATCAATCGCGACGAAAGAGAATCTGATCGGGTCGTTCGTATCACGCGGACCGACCCATCCCTGTAGTTTAATCGCACCCGGGTAGGTGATAGAAAGCCAGGCCACTGCCTTCGACTCATCGTCGACCAC
>JBDTOS010000351.1:0-3162 GCA_039933095.1 Dokdonella sp. | reverse complement strand
GAGTGATTCCTCCTTGCTGTAGTACACGCCGGTGCGTTTGGCCTCATCCCGCGCGGCGAGGCCGCGGGCGATGAACTCGGCCTGCATGTGGCGGCGATTCACCTCATCGCGCAAGGATTGCTCCATCAGACTGGAGAGGCTCTCGCCTTCGCGCAGCGCGGCTTCGGCGGCCTGGCGAAGCTCGGGGGCGACGCGCAGCGGCGGCAGGGTGGCGGTTTTCATGGTGACATCCTCATGCATAGCATTTGCAATGCAAACACTAACATGCGCCCGCGCGGTGCGCCAGCGGGCGCACTACTTGGTCAACCGAAAGGCAGGCCGCCCTGGGATTCATTGAGGTACTCGTTGACCAGCAACTGCTGGATCAGGCGACGGGTGTCGGCATCGGGCTCGGGTGGGCTGTCGCGAAAGTTGCGCATCACGATCGGCATGACGCTGCGCTCGAAGAATGCCGGGTTGCCAAGCAGTGCGTGGTTGTCGAGCACGGCGACGTCGACTTCGCGCTTGATGCCGCTGAGCGCGGCATGCAGCCGCGTCTGGCTGTCGCCCAGCCGCGAGGGGTGCAGCAGGGCGGGTATCTTGACGCGGGAATCCTCGTTGAATGAGCTCACGGCGATCCTTCCATCCATGCAGGAATATCGCGCGTCGTGTGCAAGCACCCGACCCACGTCGATGCGATCGTCGTGCTCGACATAGAACACCAGACACGGGAAACCCCTGACCGGCCAGAAGCGCAGTCGATCCAGCTTCAACTCCACCGCATAGCGCGTGGAACCGGTTTTCGGGCTGGTGCCGATATGACGCAGTGCCTCTTCAACGGCGGCGGCCCATTGCCGTGCCAGGATCGTCCCACCCTCTTTTTTGTACCAAGCTGTGGTCTGCCTGAGGTCGCGCCTGGCCTGCGCTGTCAGGGCGACGCACTTGTCGATCACGGCGCGGATTTGCCGTCGGCGATATCCGTCAATTCGGCAAAGAACGCATCGTCGGCCACTTGCCCCGGCCCGGAGTTGAATCCGTCCAGCAGCATTCCGCGCAATTTCTCCACGTCGCGCTGCTTGCGGATCAGTTCGCGCAGGTATTCGCTGCTGGAGCCGTAGGCGTGTTCGGCGACCTGCGCGTCGACGAACTGCTTGAGTTCGTCAGGCAGGGAGATGTTCATGGTGGCCATGGCGGACACCTATGACAAGGTTTGCCATTGAATTTCGGGGCCAACGGTGCGGGACTACAAGGTGTACCCAACTTTGCCTTGACGGCCGCGAGACTACTCGCCCGAGTCAGGGCGTACTTTCAACGCGCCTCAAACCATCGGCAGCTTCAACCCCTGCTCCTTCGCACACTCCTTCGCAATCTCATACCCCGCATCCGCATGCCGCGCATACTATTTCGCCGTTGCTCCTTGTTTGCACGGTGCGGAACCGCACGAGAGTGCACCGGTCGCTGCAGGGATGACGAACTCCTCGACGAGATGTTGGAGCGGATACCATGTCTTGAATTCGCCGTAGTTGCCAGCGACGATAACGACTGCGAGGTCGAGTTCCGGAAGGACAATCACGAATTGGCCGCCATTGCCTTCGGCGGCGTATTCGCGATAACTATGGCCGGCGACGGTCATCTCGTGCAGATGCCATCCGAAGCCATATAGGTGATCTGGTGCGAACGCGCTATGCCGTTCAGTCGACATCGCTACCCAGCCCGGGGCGACAATTTGCTTGCCATTCCATCGTCCGTTAGACAGATAGAGCTGGCCCAGCTTGAGCATGTCGCGCGGGCGCAGGTAGATGCCTCCGGCAAGGTACGCATTCCCGGTTGGCATCAGGTTGATGTGATAGTCGCGAATTTGCAGCGGTTTCGCGACGTAGGTGTCGAAGAACTCAGGCAGCCACACTCCGGTGGCCTGGCTGATGATGCCGCCAAGCAGATTGATGCCTGCAGAACAGTACACAGCCTCTTTTCCGCCGGGCTCACGTGCCATCGGCACGTCGAGTGTGTAGCGATACCAATCCCGCTGCTCGTGCTGCGACTGCATCGTGTCCTCGTTGCCGGGTGAGTCGCTATCGCCATCGTCGCAGGCGAGACCCGAAGTCATGGTCATAAGGTTCTCGACCGTGATTCGTCGCTTGCGCGCATCCGCATACCTGGCATTCGCAGGTCCAGGAAATACCTGTGCAACGGGCGTCTTGATTGTGAACTTTGCGCCATGTTCGATCGCCAATCCAACTAGAAGCGGGGCGAACGTCTTGCCTGCCGAGCGTGTGTCATGGGTACGCTCGCGGTCGAATCCATAGAAATATTTCTCGAAGACCAGCTTGCCGTGCCGCGCGATGGCGATCCCTTGAACACGGGGAGTTGAGGAATCGGCGACGACGGTGTCATCGAGATGCTTGCTCAATGCTTCGATCGGTGCCGGATCCATGCCGGAATCGGTGAGCGACGCTGTTGACCAGCCATCGTCGATCGCGACCGGTTCTCGAATACCTGACCCAGAAGTTTGGACGGTTTCGGGGTAGAAACCCGATGCGTGGTTGCGGTCGCGTTGCGTAAAATCGAACACGCCTATGTCCTCGACTTCCATCCTGAGTTGACCGGTTTCATTGTCCAGCGATCCACGCAATCGATCCTCAGGCTTCGATCGGTTGGTGAGCAAGACCTTGTCGCCATCGACCGTGACGATGTACGTCTTGCGACGCATGAAATTGAATTCCGGATTGCGCATGAACGCCGACACCGTTCCATCCGGCGCTCTGCTGGTCTGCAGATACATGGAAATACGGTCGGGCAACGGGCGTACCGTCCCGATCCAGATTTTCGGGCTCGCAGCGACAAGCGTCACAGGCGTGGCATAGGCATTATTGCGAATCAACCCAGCTGGCTGGACCCAGAAACCCTTGATCGCACCTGCATTCGCATCGACTCGGCCGCGAAACGTTCCCTGATCGCCGGGCACGGTGAACGTGACTGCACTGCCACGGCGATTGACGGCGGCCTCGAACCCATCGATCAAGGCGACCCATTCCGCATTGCGCCCATCGATCGTGAGCGTTCCGTCGACGGCCGGACCAAACGTCGTCTCGTCACCCCAAAGACCCAGCACTCGCGAAGCAGAATCTGCCACCGCTGGCGTCATAGTCGTTCTCGCCGCCATCACCTTCGCAACTCCGTTCG
>JBDTOS010000350.1:0-3163 GCA_039933095.1 Dokdonella sp. | reverse complement strand
GTTCGGCAACGAGGGCGCAGCCTTTTCGAATTATTACAATCGCCGCGCGGATTGCCGGTAAAGACACCGGGCAAAGTCCATTGCAGCGCGATGAAATCGACGTTGTGGCGCAGGTAGTCCCAGGTTCCTGCGGCGGAGAAATATTCCATCGCGGAAAGGTTCGTGAACAGCGGGCCGAATCCGAACACGACGACCAGCAGGCACGCCCAGAATGCCGGCGCGACTCGCAGCACACGCGATGCGGCGAAGCGCCAGGTGTTGCGATTGCGGATATGGCTTGTCGTCACCAGCACGCCGCTGACGATAAAGAAGATATAGACCGCGATGATGCCGCTGTACAAACCGGGAAACAGCGCCGCGAGCGGATCGACATCGCCCGGTCGCAACGCCGACAGCGCAAAACTGTGGCTGAAGATGACCAGCGCCGCAGCGATGTGGCGTATCCACAGGATGTTGTCGCTGCGCTGCGCCATGCCATCGGCCAGCGGCAGCGGTGCATGCAGTACGGCGCGCTTGAGGCGATTCCACGGCGACATCTGATCAGCATGATGCAGCGTGTCTGCCTGCGCGATGCGCGCCGGTGAGTCATCGGGCGCAGCAAAGTCGGTTGACCGATCGGGTGTCATCTAGTCGCACAGTGCCGTAGACCAGGATCGCGTATTTAACCATTCATCGGGAGCGGCTCGCGCTGCGATGGGCGCGCGTTGCACGAAAGGGTGAGATTGCGGTCAACCCCCGGCGCCGACGAAGCCCGGTAACATCAACGACCGAGACGGATGCCACGCATGCACGCGATCGATCAAAATTATTTACTGCTCGGCGGCGCCGCGCTGCTGGTGCTGGCTGGCATCGGGTCGAGCCTGATCGCGCGCCGGTTTGGTGCCCCTTTGCTGCTGGTGTTTCTGGTGATCGGCATGCTGGCCGGCGTCGACGGTCCCGGCGGCATCCAGTTTTCCGATTACGATTTCGCCTACCGCATCGGCTCAATCGCGCTGGTCGTGATCCTGTTCTACGGCGGCTTGCGTACGCGTTTCGCGACCGTGCGCTCGGTCCTCGCGCCGACGTTCCTGCTGTCGACCGTCTGCGTCGCACTGACTGCATTGATGGCCGGCGGCGCGGCGATGTGGCTGTTCGATCTCGACTTCGGTCACGGCCTGCTGGTCGGCTCGGTGGTCGCCTCGACCGACGCGGCAGCGGTGCTGTTCCTGCTACGCGCCGGCGGATTGCAGCTGCGCGAAAAGATCGGCGCGACGCTGGAAATCGAATCGAGCGCCAATGATCCGACCGCGATTCTGCTGACGATGTTGATCGTCGAATATCTGTCGTTGCCAAATGGCCTTGCGCCACTGGCGATTGCGCGCGAATTCGTCATGGAGTTCGGCCTCGGTGCAATCGCCGGTGTGATCGGCGGCCTCGCAATCGTGCAGGGTCTGCGCAAGTTGCCGCTCGGCAATGCGTTGGCAGCACTGTTTGCCGCGTTCGCCGCGATTGCCCTGTTCGGCATCGCCGGGCGCATCGGCGGCAGCGGATTCCTCGCCGTCTATGTGGCTGGCTTGATGGTCGGCAATCGAACCGTGCCGGGGCAGGTTTCGTTGTTGAGCACTCTCGACGCGATGATCTGGCTCGCCCAGATCGCGATGTTTCTGGTGCTCGGATTACTCGCTTCGCCGAGCGCGCTGGTCGACATCGGTTGGCCGGCGCTCTTCCTCGCGATCTTCCTGATGCTGGTCGCGCGGCCGATTGCGGTGACCGCGTGCCTTGCACCGCTGCGGCGTTTCGGAAAGCGCGAAATTGCGTTTATTTCCTGGATCGGATTGCGCGGTGCAGTCGGGATTTTTCTCGCCTCGATTCCGATGCTCGCGCATCTGCCCGGTGCTTATCTGATTTTCAATATCGCGTTCGTCGTCGTGCTCGTGTCGCTGCTCGTGCAAGGGTGGACGTTGGGCGTCGCGGCGCGCGTGTTCGATGTCGCCTTGCCACATCGCGAGCGCATCGTGCGTCGCGTCGAACTCGATCTTCCGGGTTCCTTGGAACGCGAACTCGTCGGCTATCCGGTCGCCGCCGATGCGGTTGTACTCAGTGGGCGCGAGATTCCTGCGTGGGCGCAACTGACGATGGTTGTGCGCGATGGTGTGATCATGCCCAAGGACGCCGCCGGTTCGTTGCAAGTCGGCGACTACGCCTATTTGCTCGCGCCGCCGGGACGCCTACGCCGACTCGACTGGTTGTTCGCGCCGCCCGAGGAAGCAATGGAAACCGAGCGCGAGTTATTCGGTGAATTCACCTTCGATGCCGACGTTGCACTCGCCGATGTGGCCGGTTTCTACGGCGTACCGATCCGCCCGCGCGATGCCGCGCTGACCCTTCGCGAACACTTCGACCATCACTACGAGGACACGATCGAAGTCGGTGATCGCGTTCCGCTCGGCCCGATCACGTTGATCGCGCGCGACTTGACCGACGATGGTGTAAGTCAGGTTGGTTTGAAATTCGAAGCGCGATCGAATGTGCTCGCGCGTAAGGCGCAAAGACAGGTGTCGCTATTCGCGAAATGGCTGCGGCGGCGCTGACTATCAGCGATCCAAGTTGGAATTTGATCGCGTGAGATAGTTGAGTGTGCTTTTGCAAAACGAAGGCTGCGCCATGCTCCTCCCCCTTCAAGGGGGAGGTCGGGAGGGGGATGGGTTTGACCTTATCCGCGACGATCGGGTCGAAATCACCCCTGGACCCATCCCCACCCAACCCTCCCCTTGAAGGGGAGGGAAAAAGCACAGGCTTGTGACCGCGACGCTATCCTCAAGCCGCGCGATTCTTGGTGCTCTGGAATTGCTCTTCCTCAGTCGAGCCCTTCAGCGCAGTGGTCGATGACATGCCGCCCTGAATCGCCTGGGTGACGCTGTCGAAATAGCCGGTACCGACTTCGCGTTGATGCTTCACGGCGGTGAAGCCGCGATCGGCGGCGGCGAATTCCGCCTGCTGGAGTTCGACGAAGGCGCTCATCTGATTGCGCGCATAACCATGAGCGAGATTGAACATCGAGTAGTTGAGCGCGTGGAAACCGGCCAGCGTAATGAACTGGAACTTGTAGCCCATCGCACCGAGTTCGCGCTGGAATTTGGCGATCGTCGCGTCGTCGAGATTCTGTTTCCAGTTGAAACTCGGT
>JBDTOS010000349.1:0-3163 GCA_039933095.1 Dokdonella sp. | reverse complement strand
TTACGTCAATGCGGGGACGGTTGAGTTCATAGTCGGGCCGGCCGGCGATTTTTACTTTATGGAGATCAACACGCGTTTGCAGGTCGAACACCCGGTGACTGAAATGGTGACTGGACTCGATCTGGTGGAGTTGCAGTTACAGATTGCTGCAGGCGAAACGATTCCGGAACCGTTACGCACGGGACCAATTGCGACGAATGGCCACGCGATCGAATTGCGTGTCTACGCCGAAGACCCGGATCAGAATTTCCTGCCCGGCTCCGGCAAGCTTGAACGCTTGCGCATGCCGACGCCGTCATCGCACGTGCGCATCGACTCGGGTGTCGTCGAAGGCGATACGGTGACGATTTTCTACGATCCGATGATCGCCAAGTTGATCGTCTGGGATATTGATCGCGCGGCGGCGCTGCAACGCATGCGTGTAGCGCTGACTGACGTCGATGTGATCGGGCCGAAGTCCAATATCGCGTTTCTTGAGCGGCTGGTGCGGCATCCGGCTGTTGTCGATGGTTCGATCGATACCGGTTATCTCGATCGTCACCTGGATGAATTCATCGGCAACGACGGCGATGCAGATGCAGCGACGGCGGCCCTGTTTGTTGCTGCGACCACATTTCTGCTGGATGAGGAACTCGATGCGGTTGCGCGAGCACGCGCGAGCGGCGATCCGTATTCGCCGTGGGCGCGTGCCGATGGGTGGCGCCTCGGCCATCCGGGCAAGCGCATTGTTGCGCTTGTTGCGGGCGGTCAACGCGTCGAGATTTCCGCGCATGGATCGGATGGGAGTTATCGGCTTACCTCCGGCGAACGTACGACATTGGTCGAAGGTGCACAGCTGGTCGATGGCTGGCTCAGCGCGCGCTTCGACGGCATAGCCAGCCGACACCGTGTGTTTGCCGACGGCGCTCGCCTGACGATTCACGACGGAAACCGACGCAGCGTCTACGAGCATGCGCCGGCTTTCGCGTTCGTCGCCACGGCGACTGCGACCGGCGATCGGGTGCAGGCGCCGATGCCTGGCCGTATTGTCGTCATCAAAGCCGCTGTCGGCGACGTGGTCGAGGAAGGCGATGAACTGCTGGTGATGGAAGCCATGAAGATGGAGCTGACCCTGAGGGCACCGCGCGCCGGCAAGATCGAGTCGATCAATGCGACCGCGGGCGAATTTGTCGAAGCGGATGCTGTGCTCGTGCGATTGGAGAAACTTCAATGACTCGATTCCACATCGCGATTCTTGCGGTCTTGGCCTTGTCGCTAGGCAGTTGTGTCGAAACCCGCTTCGAATCGCAATTGGGCGATAACATCCAGACCTGCGACGCACGCTGGAAAGGCCTCTGGATCGGTTCCGACGCGGATGCCGACGACGATGGCGCGATCTTCGTCGATGCGGAATGCCGTACCTTCATGCTCGATCAAACCGAGAAGCTCGGACCGCTGAAGCAGATCCCACTGCCGATCAATTTCGTCCACGACGGTCGCGACGACTATCTCGTCATCGCCGACAACAATCTCAAGGGTCTGGTCGATCTGCCAGCACCGTATTCAATCGACCCCAAGCCGGAGAAGTCTTTTTTCTTTGCGCGCTATCGCTTCCGTGGCGATCGGCTGGAACTGAGCGAGGTCAACAGCAATCGGGTCGCCGCGCTGGTCATCGACGAAAAACTTGATGGCACGGTTGCCAAGTCGGCGAATGAGCTGCATGTCTATGTGCGCGGCGACCGCCAGCGCATGCTTGAAATCGTGCGCAGGCAACACATTTTCGTGGACAAGCCATCGACCGTGCTCGTTCGCAGCAAGCTCGATGTTGCCGACTACGAGAGCGCGTTGATCAAGGCGCAACGAGGGAAGAGTAAGTGACAAGCGACACGAAACCAGCCGCCGTGCGCATAGTCGAAGTCGGTGCGCGCGATGGCTTGCAGAACGAAAAAACGATCATCGCGACGGCGACAAAGATCGAACTGATTGATCGCTTGTCAGCAACCGGTTTGCGCACGATCGAGGCGACCAGTTTCGTCAGTCCGAAGTGGGTTCCGCAACTGGCCGATGCGGCGGAAGTGTTTGCCGGAATCGACAAGCGTCCGGGCGTGGCCTATCCGGTCCTGGTGCCGAACGAACACGGCTACGAGCGTGCGCGCGCGGCCGGTGTCAGCGAAATAGCAGTCTTCACCGCTGCATCCGAATTGTTTAATCGCAAGAACATCAATGCTTCGATCGACGAATCGATCGAGCGTTTCACGCCGGTTGTCGAACGCGCACTTGCCGACGGCGTCAAAGTACGTGGCTACGTCTCCACTGTTCTGGGTTGCCCCTATCAAGGTGACGTTCCGGTTGTCGACGTTGTCCGTGTTGCGCGGCGATTGCACGATCTCGGCTGCTACGAGATCTCGCTTGGTGACACGATCGGTATCGGCACGCCTACCAAGGCGCGCGCGATGTTTCATGCCGTCGCGCAAGAGGTTCCGATCGCTGCGCTGGCGATCCATTTTCACGACACGCGTGGACAGGCGTTGGCCAACATCCTTGCCTGCCTCGAAGAAGGTGTCGGCGTCATCGACAGTGCCGTATCCGGCACCGGAGGCTGCCCGTACGCCAAAGGAGCCACCGGGAATGTCGCGAGCGAAGATGTCGTCTACATGCTCGAAGGCATGGGCATCACGACCGGCATCGATCTGCCGAAGCTCATCGAAACCGGCCTGTGGCTATCCGCCCAACTCGGCCGCGAAACCAGCAGCCGGGTTGCCCGCGCGAGTATCTAGGCTCCGCGAGATTTCTGCGCTACCAATGCACGCCGCGCATCAGCGAAGCGAATGCGATTTGTTCGCTGGTCGGTGCGGCGGCGGCCGCGTCTTTGACGCCGCGAATGCCCTTGGACGCCGGTGAATCCGGGAACAGGCGAAACGCGGTGTTCATGATGATCTCGTAGGCGCGCGGCGCAACCGCATACAGCAGCTGCGCGAAGATGCCGGTGCGCGTTGCCAGTCGCACCGGGCGTTCGATGATTGCCTCGACGACCAGGTCCGCTGCTTCGCTCGGCGACAGGGTCGGTACCGAATCGTACATCTTGGTTGGCGCGATCATCGGAGTTTTCACCAACGGCATGTTGATCGTGGTGAAGTTGACGCCGACGTCGGAAAATTCCGCTTGCGCGCAGCGCGAGAATGCG
>JBDTOS010000348.1:0-3165 GCA_039933095.1 Dokdonella sp. | reverse complement strand
TCCGCGCACGAATTGGACTATCGTGCGCGGAGCGCACGCTACATCGCTGAAAGGTCGATCACGACGAGTCGTGCCGGTACGAGAACGCTGCATCCTGCCAGTAGAATTTCCATGAAAATTTCTATACGTCCAAGCACAATACTCCCTTTCTTTTGCCTTCTCGCACTGATTTTCAGTGACCAACCAGAAGCGCGGGCCAACGAACCGCCGCTAGTTGATCCGCCGCTTTTCGAGCTTGGACGAGTTTTCTTTGACGAAGGACATCCGTCTAGTGGGGAGTCGTTGTGTCGAGCCATATCTAAGTCAACCCAAAGATCGTCATCGCCAAGCGAGATTGCTGAATTCTTGATCCAACACCCCAATCTGAGAGTCGAAATATTCGGCCATGCCGACTCCAAGGAGTGCGAAAGAGTGAATTGCAGCGATTTATCCGAAAGACGCGCATCACTTGTCTATCGCTGGCTGCTGGACCACGGTGTTCCCAAAAACCAGATCATTTCCTACCACGGGCGGGGAACTACTCATCCCATGGACAGAAGCGATAACGAACACGAGCGTCAGAACAACAGGCGCGTCGATTTTGAGGTAACTGACGTACAACAAGATGTGCCACAACACGAACTGTGATCACCACTCGAATCGAGTCAGTCCAGGGACTTTGGGACTTTGGAGACGATTTTGGGGTGAGGTCTACTATTGATGCGCGGTGAACACGTGGTGAAGTGACGACAACGAGGTTCCAAGCCTTCGACGAACCGGGCGACGATGCACCCACGAGTATCGTCGAACCGCTGAGCACGACAACGACCATCGCCCGCAGCGTCTATGGCCAGCCACCAGCGTGACCCGCAGCGACACCTACAATTCGACCGCGATCAACAAAACTCGCTCGTACGTCTACGACCGCCACCAACGCCTTGCCCACGACAATAAATCCGGAGTCGGGTCCGACCGTTGTCGATTACGCCGCCGCCGATCGGACTAAAAACGTGGGGTCAGGCCCCGAGGTTCGAGTTTGTCGGTCCAAAACTCAAGACGCCACGCGCGAGCGCAGCGCTGCAACCGCCGGCAGTTCGCGCCCTTCGAGAAATTCGAGGAACGCTCCGCCGCCGGTCGAGATGTAGGAAATCTTGTCGGCGATGCCGTATTTCTCGACGGCTGCGAGGGTGTCGCCGCCGCCGGCAATCGAGAATGCTTTGGAATCGGCGATTGCGCGCGCAATCGTTTCGGTGCCTTTGCCGAACGCATCGAACTCGAATACACCCACCGGGCCGTTCCACACCACGGTACCGGCCAGTGCAATCATCTGTGAGTAGCGCGCGGCGGTGTCGGGACCGATATCGAGAATCATGTCAGCGTCCGCGATGTCGGTAACGGCCTTGACCGTTGCCGGTGCATCGGTCTTGAACTCGGACGCGACGACGACGTCGGTGGGCACCGGCACATCGGCACCGCGCGCGCGCGCGGCAGCCGTGATTTTCTGCGCCACGGGGATCAAGTCCGGCTCGCTCAGCGATTTTCCAATTGCATGTCCATGCGCGGCAATAAAGGTGTTGGCGATGCCGCCGCCGACGATCAGTTGATCGACTTTCTCGACCAGACTTCCGAGCAACGCAAGTTTGGTCGACACCTTGGAACCGGCGACGATCGCGAGCAGTGGACGGGCCGGGTTGTCGAGCGCCTTGGCCAGCGCATCAAGCTCGGCCATCAGCAACGGACCGCCGCAGGCGACTTGGGCGAATCGGACCACGCCGTGTGTCGATGCCTGCGCGCGGTGCGCGGTGCCGAATGCATCCATCACGAACACGTCGCACAACGCGGCGTATTTTTTTGCGAGCGTTTCGTCGTCTGCGCCTTCACCTACATTCATGCGGCAGTTTTCGAGCAGCGCGATCTTTCCTTTTTCAACCTCGACACCATCGGTCCAGTCCCTGATCAGCGGCACGTCGCGACCCAGCAATTCGCTCAAGCGCGCAGCGACCGGAGCGAGCGAATTTTCCTCGGACCACTGACCTTCTTTCGGTCGCCCGAGATGCGAGGTCACCAGCACGGTCGCGCCTTTGTCGAGTGCGAGGCGCAAGGTCGGCAGCGAGGCGACGATGCGTTGATCGGAGGTTATCCGACCGTGCTCGATCGGCACGTTCAGATCCTGGCGGATCAGGACGCGTTGGCCGGCAAGATCGAGATCACTCATGCGCAGGATGGACATTGCGGGGCTCCTGATGATTCGTTGGTCAATATTTTCCGGTGCGTGCGACCGCGTCGATCAGGTAATTGCGTATCCGAATTGCTGACGAAACTGATCGGCGAATTCGCCAAACGTGAAGCGCTGATTCTGTGTTCCGGGATGCTCGACTTTCAGCGCGCCCATCAACGAGGCCATGCGCCCGATCGTCGCCCAGTCCATGTCGCGCATCGTGCCGAAAATCAACCCGGCGCGATAGGCATCGCCGCAGCCGGTCGGATCGGTAACGCGGCGCTCGTGCGCGGGAGGAATCTCGAAGGTCTTGTCCTTGGTGAAAATCTGCGATCCACGTGGACCGCGCGTCACGATGTAGGCTTTGACTCGCGCCATGATGTCGTCGGCGCTCAGGCCGGTGCGCTCCTGCAACAGATTCGACTCGTAATCGTTGACGGTGACATAGGTCGCCTGATCGATCATGCGCCTCAGTTCCTCGCCATTGAAAAGCGGCATTGCCTGACCGGGATCGAAGATGAAGGGGATTCCAAGCTCGGCGAATTCGCGCGAGTTTTGCAACATCGCGTCATAGCCATCGGGACCGACGATGCCGAATGTCGCACCATTGACATCGCGCACATGGTTTTCGTGACTGCGCATCATCGCGCCAGGATGGAACGCGGTGATCTGATTGTCGTCGAGATCGGTCGTGATGAACGCCTGAGCGGTGAACAGGCCCGGCAATTCCTTGACGTGATTCATGTCGATGCCGTACGCGGTGAAGTGTTCGCGATACGGACCAAAATCCTCGCCGACCGTGGCCATCGGAATAGGATCGGCACCGAGCAATTTGAGGTTGTAGGCAATATTGCCGGCGCAGCCGCCAAACTCCCGGCGCATACGCGGCACCAGAAACGATACATTCAGGATATGCACCTTGTCCGGCAGGATGTGATTCTTGAACTGGTCCTGGAACACCATGATGG
>JBDTOS010000347.1:0-3204 GCA_039933095.1 Dokdonella sp. | reverse complement strand
GGCGAGAGATCCGATCCACATCGTGATCCAGGTGATCGGCATATATTTTTTCAGGCCGCCCATGTGGCGCATGTCCTGCTCGTGATGCATCGCGATGATCACCGAGCCGGCGCCGAGGAACAGCAGCGCCTTGAAGAACGCATGCGTCATCAAATGGAAGATTGCCGCCGAATACGCCGACACGCCGAGTGCGACCGTCATGTATCCAAGTTGCGACAGCGTCGAATACGCGATCACGCGCTTGATGTCGTTCTGCACGATGCCGATCAAACCGGTGAACAGCGCCGTTGTCGCGCCGATGATCAGCACGAACGACAACGCCGTCTCGCTGAGCTCGAACAGCGGCGACATGCGCGCGACCATGAAGATGCCGGCGGTAACCATCGTCGCCGCATGGATCAACGCCGAGATCGGGGTCGGGCCTTCCATCGAATCCGGTAGCCACACATGCAGCGGAACCTGCGCCGACTTGCCCATCGCACCGATGAACAGACAGATGCAGACGATCGTTGCGACGTGCCATGGATGTCCGGCGATGATCTCGACCGTGCGCGCGTCCATTGCGTTGATCGGGTTCTGCGCCTGCACGAACACACCGATATAGTCGAGCGAACCGAACCAGTACAGCACGCCGGCAATGCCGAGCAGAAAACCGAAGTCGCCAACGCGATTGACGAGAAACGCCTTGAGGTTCGCGAAGATCGCACTCGGCCGCTTGAACCAGAATCCGATCAGCAGATACGAGACGAGGCCGACCGCTTCCCAACCGAAAAACAGTTGCAGGAAATTGTTGCTCATCACCAACATCAGCATGGAGAACGTGAACAAGGCGATGTAGCTGAAAAAGCGCTGGTAGCCATCGTCGTCGGCCATGTAGCCGACCGTGTAGATGTGCACCATCAACGACACGAAGGAGACGACGACCATCATCGTCGCACTCAGCGTGTCGATCAGAAACCCGATATGGGTACTGAAGGTACCGACTTCGAACCAGGTGTAGATGTTCTCGTTGTACGGCTGTGCGCCGCCGAACAGCAATTGATACAGGACATAGATCGACAGCGCACAACTCAAGGCAACGCCGGCAATCGTCACGCTGTGCGCACCGACACGGCCGATCCGGCGCCCGAACAGGCCCGCCAGGATCGCGCCAAAAAGCGGCGCGAGCACGATCGTCAGAAGGATGGTTGTATCAATCACAAAGACTAAATCCCGATGTCATGCAGAATCCACGAAACAGCCTGATCACAGTTGGTTGCGCGGAAAATTGCATCTCTCAACCCTTCAGCCTGTCCAGCTCAGTCACATTGATTGTCGCCCGATTGCGGAACAGTGCGACGACAATTGCCAGGCCAATCGCCGCTTCCGCCGCCGCGACGGTCAGAATGAAGAACACGAACACCTGCCCGGCCGGATCGCCAAGCTGACGCGAAAACGCGATGAAGTTCGTGTTGACCGCGAGCAACATCAACTCAATCGCCATCAGCAAGGTGATCACGTTCTTGCGATTGACGAAGATACCGGCAACCGCGATGCAGAACAGCACCGCGCCAAGAGTCAGGAAATGAGCCAGGGTGATCATGGCGAACCTCCGTAGTCTTCCGATTTCATTTTGACAAGACGGACCCGATCGCGGCTTTTCACTTCAACTTGTTTCGCCGGATACTGGATCTTCATACCGGTTCGACGACGTAGCGCCAATGGGATTGCCGCAACGATACCGACGGTCAGGATTACCGCCGCGATCTCGAACGGCAGCAGGAACTGACTGAACAGTGCGCGCCCGATCCAGGCGACATTCGACAAGCCCGCCGCCGCAGCAGCATCTGCGGGAGGCGCGACATTCAGCGCGCGCACGCCGATCAGGGTCAGCATCTCGACCAACATGATGCCGGCGACGCCGATGCCGACCGGTAAATAGCGCGCCGTGCCCTGACGCAGCACCGCGATATCGATGTCGAGCATCATGACGACGAACAGGAACAGCACCATGACTGCGCCGACGTAGACCAGAACGAGCGCAATCGCGAGGAACTCGGCATTCGCCAGCAGCCACACGCAAGCCATCGTGAAAAACGTCAGCACCAGGAACAGCGCCGAATGCACGGGATTGCGCGCACTGATAACGCCGAGCGCCGCGGCGGTCGCGACAGCCGCGAAGACGTAGAAGCAGAACAGCTCGAAAGTCATATCGATTCAGATCCCATGCTTATCGATAAGGCGCATCGTGGGTGCGCGCTGCGGCGATCTCGGCCTCGAAACGATCGCCGATCGCGAGCAGCTGCTGCTTGTTGACGATGTTCTCGCCACGCTTCTCGAAGTGGTATTCGTGGATATGCGTCTCGACAATCGAATCGACCGGGCAGCTCTCTTCGCAGAATCCGCAATAGATGCACTTGAACAGATCGATGTCGTAGCGCGTCGTGCGGCGCGTGCCGTCGGCGCGTTGCTCCGAATCGATCGTGATTGCGAGCGCCGGACACACCGCTTCGCACAGCTTGCAGGCGATGCAGCGTTCCTCGCCATTCGGATAGCGGCGCAATGCGTGCAGGCCACGGAAGCGATCCGACTTGGGGATGTGCTCCTCCGGATAGCGCATCGTGTATTTCGGCTTGAACATGTACTTGATCGTCAGCCACATGCCCTTGAACAGCTCGATCAGCAGCAGGCTCTTCAGGTAATTCGAGATTCTTCTCATCACGTACCCACCGAGACCCAGCCGAAGTACTTCATGCAGCCGGCCACGAACACCCACACGATCGTGATCGGAATGAAAACCTTCCAGCCGAGCCGCATGATCTGGTCATAGCGATAGCGCGGAAATGTCGCCCGGAACCACAGGTAGAAGAACGCGAAGAAGAACGCCTTGGCGAACAGCCACCACCAACCGCCGGAGGCCAGCGCGTGGCCGAGCGAGGTCGGTATCCAGCTGACGTTCTCGAGCCCCTGAAACGGCGACAGCCAACCGCCGAGAAACAGTACCGACGCGAGGAACGCAATCAGGATCATGTTCGCGTATTCGGCGAGAAAGAAGATCGCGAAAGCCGATCCCGAGTATTCGACATGAAAACCGGCGACGATTTCCGATTCACCTTCGGCCACGTCGAACGGCGCGCGATTGGTTTCGGCGACGCCCGAGATGAAATAGATCACGAACATCGGCAACAACGGCAGCCAGAACCAGTCGAACAGACCCTTGCTGCC
>JBDTOS010000346.1:0-3205 GCA_039933095.1 Dokdonella sp. | reverse complement strand
GTCATGACGCCACAGGCCAACGCGTCTCGATAGAAGCTGCGCGGCATGAGCATATCCACGCCGGCCACGCGGCGCATCGTCGCGCAGGTGGATTCGAACGTCTGGTCGCTAAACCCGAGAAACGGATTGACTGCGACAAAGTTCTTCAGTGGCCACAATGGCGCTATTTGATCGCAGGCGTTTGCAATCGCCTTGCCCAAGACCTGTGCCGAGGTTCCGGCATGCGCGGGGGCGCCTTCCGATACGATGCGCGTTGCCGACTCGATAGGGCTGGCGGTGAGTGCAGCCATGCTCAAATGCCTCCTGCGGTAAGGATGTGTGTAGCAGTCCGGCCTGGTAACCAGGGCCAGAAGCGCAGCACCAGTCGATTGGCGATCGTGTTGACATAGAATCCGTTCGACACATGGGCATAGAGCGCCTGCCAACGGGGTTCTCCTGCGTGACGCGATAGTAGGCTCTGTAATACCGTGACCACGGCAAAGCCGAACATAACGGCCAAAATAATAGTGAGGTCGAATGGGCCTCGCAGCGGCCGGATCGCTGGCAAGGCGTCGGACGTCATCGCCGCGGCCACCCATTGCAGGCTGAAGTAGGCCACAGCGACACCCGCAACGAGCATCAGCGTGCGCCCGATCACATAGACCGTCGGCCGCTCATCGATGGCGTTGACGATCAGATGCGTCAGGCCTAGAAGCACGATGGCGCCCAGGGCGAACACACCCGGCTCCCTGGTCAGCGTCGCGCCGAATAGTGCGCTGGCGCCGAGCGTCACCGAGACGACGATGACGATTGCCAGTGCCAGGCGCTGCGAATGCGGGCGGGCGCCCGGGCTTGGACTCCACGAGGCACGCGCAAGATCAATCACACTGCCAGAAGATAGAAAGGCGTGCGCCTTGTAGAGCGAGTGCGCGACGATATGCAACAGTGCCGCCGAAAACGCTCCCAGTCCGCATTGCAGCATCATGAAACCCATCTGCGCGATGGTCGAATACGCCAGCGACACCTTGACCGAGGTCTGGGTCAACATCACCACCGAACCGAACAGCGCCGTCAACCCGCCGATGATCATCAGCACATCCAGTGCCGGCGGCGAAGCAACGATGAGGTTTGCAAAACGCAGCAACAGGAAACCGCCTGCATTGATGATGCCGGCATGCAGCAGCGCCGACACCGGCGTGGGCGTCTCCATGACCTCGAGCAACCAACCATGCAGCGGGAACTGGGCCGACTTGAGCAATGCAGCGACGACCAGCAGTAGGGCGATCCAAGTTGCGTTGTTTGGATATACGGCCCACGCGTGCGGCGTGCCCACGGCGGCAAAGATCGCGGCATAGTCGAGGCTGTGGACGCGTCGGAAGATCAACACGAACGCCACAATCAAGCACAGGTCGCCGAGACGGCTGGCCACGAATTTCTTGCGCGCCGCCAGAACGGCAGCGGGCCGGTCCGGATAGAACAACAGCAGCTTCTGAAGTGCAAGCGAGGTGGCGATCCACGCGAGCGCGAATTGAAACAGATTCCCGGAGATGATCAGTATCAAGACAAACGCCAGCGTCAGACTCAGCCAGCGAAGAAAACGCCCTTGTCCGGGATCGCCGTCCAGGTAGTTGCGGCTGTAGCGAATGACGATCATTCCGACGAAGGCCACCAGTACGAACATGATGGCAGTTAATGCGTCGAGGTAGAGCGCAAAGCCAATGCCGCCCGCGCCAAGAGTTGCCGTATGCAAGGCACCAAAACACGCATGCGCGATCAACGCGGCGATGGCGGCCACTAGCGCAACCATGCTCGCGGCATAGCACACACGTGCCAAGCGGTTGGGATTACAGTTTGCGAGGGAAGCCGGTATCAGCCCGCACGCAATCAATGCGGCGGGTCCAAGCGCAATAAACCACAGTAGCGAATCGGCAGTCACGGTCTGTCCCTGCAAGGAATTGCCGTGCACTGTATCGACCGCGGTTTGTTCTGTATATTGCAAAGATTGAAACAAAACGTTGTGTTTTATGAAACAGCTATGGCGCTCGAAACTTAACTACCAACACTTGCTCTACTTCTGGGCCATTGCGCGCGAAGGGGGCCTGACCAAAGCGGCAAATCGACTGCACCTGTCGCCATCGGCGCTGTCGGTGCAGCTTGCCAAACTCGAGATACAACTAGGCCATGCCCTGTTCGATCGCCAAGGCAGGCGACTGGTGCTGACCGAAGCCGGACATATCGCCCTGGACTACGCCGACACCGTGTTTGCCGCCGGCGACGAATTGATCAGCACGTTGAAAGGCCAGCCGGGGCGAAGTCGTCAAGTGATACGCGTCGGCGCGTTGACGACGCTGTCGCGCAACTTTCAGTTCGAGTTCCTCCGCCCGCTGGTCGGACGGCCGGATACCGAGCTGGTGCTTTGCTCCGGCACGATGCGGGATCTTCTCGCGCAGCTAGAGGCGCACGCTATCGACGTGGTACTCGCCAATAGCCGCTTACGGCGCGACGCGCACTCCGGGTTGCGCAGTCATCTGCTGGATCAGCAGCCCGTCAGCCTGGTCGGGCGCCCGCGAAAGAGGCGACGGCCATTTCGTTTTCCGGACGATCTGCGCACTCAACCGATTGTGCTGCCGAGTCTGGACAGCGGTATTCGTGTCGAGTTCGATCACGCGCTGGCGCTGGCGGGAATCCGGTCGATCATCCTGGCGGAAGTTGACGACATGGCGATGCTGCGACTGATTGCACGGGAGAGCGAAGGCCTCACGTTAGTGCCGCCGATCGTCGTGCGTGACGAACTGTCCAGCAGGATCTTGGTCGAGCATTGCCGCCTGCCAACGATCACTGAAAGTTTCTACGCGATCGTGCCGACGCGGCGATTCCCCAATCCGCTGCTGTCCGAACTCCTTGCTTCCTCAAGATAGCGACAAATCGACGCCCTGGCCTATTTCCGCCCAAGCATCAACCGCCGGATGAAGGAGCGGATCCGGCGCAAGGCAACGCATTCAGGATCAGGGACCAGCCTCCACAGGAATCATCACTTCGTTTCGCCGCATGAACCAAAGCGTCCAGGGCGGATTGTACTGGGCAAGAGACACTTGGCCGATCGCGCGTAAATGATGGGTCCTTGTCGCCACGACCAACTCTTCGGATTTCGCGTCGACGTCGCTTTTGCCGGCCAGTCCGGAAAACCCGAGAACGGCGAAACGCTCGGGCGGCAAACTTCGCAATT
>JBDTOS010000345.1:0-3210 GCA_039933095.1 Dokdonella sp. | reverse complement strand
CACGTCGCGAATCCAATTCCCGTGCCGGTGGCCAGCGAGCCAGTGCAACGTGCGGCGTCGCCGAATCGACTGCGCTCCGAAATCGTGATTCCGACTGCAGATGCGATAGCCAGCCCTGCTGCATCGGTCGCAGAGCCGGCCACAGTTGTCGCCGCGCAAGCATTCGGTTCACGTTGGCCAGCATGGCCAGCCATCCTGTTTGTACTCTGGCTGGCTGGCGCCTTGTTCGGATTTGCCCGCATCGGGCAATCATTTGCGCGCCTCGCGCGACATATCGGCGCGCCGATACACGAACGACCTGCTGTGCGAGGATATGTGGCACAAGGATCCGCGCTGGATCGTGATCTCACGACGCTTGCGCAGCTCGCAAAAGTCGAGAAGCCACGCATTGCCCTGCTGACTGATCTGGCGAGTCCATTCGTCATGCGCGGTGTTGCGTTCGCCGGGACAGCGAACTCGGCGATCGTCGTATTACCGACATGGGTGCTCGATCATCTGGATGCGGCGCAACTGCGCGCGATGCTTGCGCACGAGGTCGCGCATCTCGCGCGTCGCGATCCCGAATGGAAATTGCTTACCTCCGCATGGCGCGCGTTGTTCTGGTTTCTGCCGTTGGCTGGCTTCGCTCAACGCCGTCTCGACGATGCCGCTGAACTCGCCTGCGATGCATGGGCAGCAGAACACAGCGGCGGCGGACGCGAGCTGGCTGAGTGCCTGGTCGCATGTGCCGAGCGCCATGTCGCGCGGCCGATGTCGTTTCACCTGATGTCATCACGTCTGGTTCCGGCAATGGCTGCGCGGCCGACCGGTTTGCTTGCCCGTATCGAACACCTGCTTGAAGGAACTGCCATGAATCCGTTTGTACCAAAATTTGCCAAACATCTCGCCGCTATTGCCGGCCTTGCCTTTGCGGCGGTCGCACTGCCGGGCATTGCGCTCGATGTAATCAAGCCGGCCACCGCCGTCGCTGCGGCGGGCCACTTCGGCACCAGCATCAATATCGATGACAGCGGCCATCAAAAAATCCGCATCAGCCAGAGTGACGACGAGCACCAACTGCGCGTCGATGTGGATGGCAAGATCACATTCACCGACGACGAAAGTGACGTGGCCAGCCTGAGCAAGGGCGGCACCGCGAAATTCAGCGAAACCCGCGCTGGAACCACGCACAAGCTTGAGGTGACTGAACTCAATGGGACACTCGTGCGCAAATACTTCATCAACGGTAACGAGCAGCCGATCGATGCAGCCGGACGCGCTTGGGTAGCTGCGTTCCTGCCGGTCCTGGCGCGCGAAAGCGGCCTCGATGCCGAGGGTCGCGTCGATCGCCTGTACGCGAAGGGCGGCGCCAATGCAGTGCTCGACGAGGTGGAAAAAATCCATAGCGGCTATGTGCGCGGTAAATACCTTGCCCTGCTGTCAAAGCACGGGACCTTGCAGCCCGGCGAGATGGATCGTGCGCTTGTCCTCGCCGGCGATATCGATTCCGACTACGAACGTCGTCAGGCGCTGACTCACCTTTTCAACGATCAGGCCTTGGCTGCGCCCCAACAAGTCGTATTCCTGAAGCAGGCGAGCAAGATCGAATCGGACTATGAGCGCGCCGAATTGCTGACTGGATTCCTGCCCAAGCTTTCGGGGGATGCCAATGTGCGCAGGGCGTGGCTCGACGCGGCAGTGACGATCGATTCGGACTATGAGCGCGGCCGCACGTTGAAGGCGATGCTGGAGCGGGTCGACGCCGATGCCGAGGCGCTGTCGCGCATCGTCGTGGCGAGCGAATCGATGGGATCGGACTACGAGCGGCGCGAGTTGCTGGTCGCGGTCGCGCAGAAATCGCAGGATGCCGACGCGCTGGCACCGGCCTACGCTCACTCGGTCAGTGGAATCGGCTCCGATTACGAGAAGCGCGAGGCGCTGATGACCCTGATACGCGTGCCGAAATTCGGACGCACCGCCGCGCTGGCCGTGCTCGATGCAGCAACAGGGATCGGCTCCGATTACGAGTGCCGAGAAGCCCTGGTCGCGTTGGCTGGCGTCATGCCGAAGGACGATGAAGTGATCAAGAACTATCGTCGCAACGCGTCACGCCTGTCCGATTCGGAGCGCGGTGAGGTTGAACGGGCGTTGGATCGGCTGGTGTTGTAAACGCGGGTCGTATGGATGAGTGCGCTCCTGCGTCATCGTTGTGCCGCATCAGCGGTAAAACGGGGACGCTACGAAAACCAGACCAACCCCGCAGTCCGATTGGATGGGCGTCAGCTTTCGCCCTTCGGCTCGACATAGCCTGCAGGTTTTTCGGCACCCCCCGAGAAAAAGTATTTCTCCATTTCGGCTGCGAGAAACGTGCGGGTTTTTGCATCGAGCGGATTCAGGCGATTCTCGTTGATCAGCATGGTCTGGTGGGCGAGCCATTCCTTCCAGGCGGCTTTGGACACGTTGTCGTAGATGCGATTGCCGAGTTCGCCGGGCCATGGAGCGAAATCGAGACCTTCGGCTTCTACGCCGAGTTTGCTGCAACGGATCATGCGGGTCATGTCGGTGTTTCCTCAATAGACGTGAGCAGTTTACGCACCGGCGCCGGCAGACCCAGATGAGCAAGCTCGGCAGGCGAAAACCAGGCGAGGTCGGGGTTGTCGCCGATAGCGGTCGGCGTAGTCGTGCAATCGACCAGCAACGGTGAAATCTGCAGCCGGAAATGGCTGAAGGTGTGGACGAAGTCAGGCAATGGTGTGGTGGTCGTCCGCGTACTGCCTAGGCGATGTTGCATCATCTCTGCGGCAGCATCCGCCGAGTCGCTCTCCGGCAAACTCCAGAGACGCGCCCAGACGCCAGTCGGCGGACGCCGTTCAAGCAAGAAGCGCTGCCGCGCATCGCGGCAAATGAGCATGGTCGTGGTACGTGTCGGCAGCGGTTTGCGCGGCCGCGATTCGGGTAGTTGCGTGACGCTGTTTTCGCGCAATGCAACGCAATCGCCGGAAACTGGACAATCACCGCAGCGCGGTTTTGAGCGCGTGCAGACTGTTGCGCCGAGATCCATGATCGCCTGGGTGTAGTCGGCGACGCGTGCCACGGGTGTGTGCGACTCGGCGAGCGTCCACAATTCGTCCTGCACGGCGCGATCGCCTGGCCAGCCGCGCACACCGTGAGAGCGCGAGAGCACGCGGCGCACGTTGCCATCGAGAATCGCGTGTCGATCCTCGTAGGCCT
>JBDTOS010000344.1:0-3210 GCA_039933095.1 Dokdonella sp. | reverse complement strand
GTCCAGTCGATGCCGAGCGCATCGCAACCGGTGTCGGCGAGTGCTTCGAGATGGCCGTTTGCGCCTTTCGAGAACAAGGTTAGTGGAATGTCTTTCGTGAGCGCATCTGATTTGAGTGCCCGCGCAATCTGGGCGAGATAGCGCAACGAAAACTCGCGAAATTGCGCTGGCGCGAGCATGCCGCCCCAGGTGTCGAACACCATCAACGCGTGCGCGCCGGCAGCGGCTTGCGCAGTGAGGTAACTGATTACTGCACGGGCGTTGACGTCAAGCAACTGGTGCATCGCCGCCGGTTCGTTCCACAGCATGGCCTTCGGCCGCGCGAAGCTCGATGAGCCCTGACCTTCGATCATGTAGCAGGCCAGCGTCCACGGGCTGCCGGAAAATCCGATCAGCGGAACGCGATCATTAAGCTCGCGGCGAATCAGGCGCACGGCGTCCATGACGTAGCGCAATGACGACTCCGGATCGGGCACGCCGAGCCGCGCGATCGCGGCGGCATCGCGCACCGGATTGTGAAACTTCGGGCCTTCGCCTTCGACGAAATAAAGGCCAAGTCCCATTGCGTCTGGAATCGTCAGGATGTCGGAAAACAAAATCGCTGCATCGAGATCGAAGCGCGCCAGCGGCTGCAAGGTGACTTCGCAGGCGAGTTCCGGCGTTTTCGCCAGCGCGAGAAAGCTGCCGGCGCGTGCGCGCGTTGCGCGATATTCCGGCAGATAGCGTCCGGCCTGGCGCATGATCCAGACCGGCGTCGTATCCACCGGCTCGCGGCGCAGTGCGCGCAAAAACCGATCATTGGCAACAGGCATTCGGGGTTCCGTGTGAGTGAAAGGATTGCAGTCGGTGCGATCAGTCGTTGCTCAATGCGCCCTGCAACGGACCGATGCGGCGCGGCCAACCGGAGTTGATGCGCGCGTCGGCTGGCAATTGCGCGCGCGCGTCACGTGCAGACGCGATGCCGGAAAAGTCCGACCACATCAGCACCCATGGCTCGGCACCCGAACGCATGTGCAGCAGATACACCGAACCCTCCAGCGACAGATCGGCGGCGAGCGCGAGCAGGTCATCGCGACTCGGCGCATGGGCAATTTCCAGCGTGTAGTTGCCGGGATCGAGCGCGCGGAATTCAGCCGAGCTCAGTGGAGGAGTTGCTGGTGTGCGCGGCGCTTGTGCGATCGGCGCAGGTTGCGGTGCTGGTGTTTCGACGGCGTGACTCGCTGGCGGCGTCTCAGCAACGCGCCTCGGTGGCGGGGCCGTTCGCATCACAATCGGTGCAACGGCAGCAGGTAACGGCGCTGGCGTTGCAATCGCCGGAGGCGGTGGACTCGGTGCGGGCGTGGCAGCGATCGGTGCCGCGCGCTGCGGAACCGAGACTGGCTCCGGAGTCGATTGCCGTGTGGATTGCGCGTTGGCCGTTTGCACTTCCGCGGTCGTTCCTCGCGGAGGCGGGGCAGGAGTGCGGACCCAATCATTCGACTGGCTCGGCGTGTTCGCGTCTTCGGTCGATTTCGCGACCGCGGACGGAGCGGGGCGAGTCGTTTCGACAGGACGCGCCGCCGCCGGCGATTTCTGCGCCGGTGCTGTGCGCAGATAATTCGGCACGTCGCGCGCGGATTGCGATTGCGAGTAGGCCGGCACTTCGCCGACTGGCTTGTCCGGCGCAACCGGAACATCCGCATCGGGGGTCGTCAGCACGCGCTGGAAAACCTCTCCGGAATCGCCGGGCTCAATCTTGCGACAGGCGAAATGTTTACCGCTCGCATCCGATTCGCAGGTGAAATCCTCGCCGGGCTTGGTATCGGCGGCCTGTGCACTCCTCGCGATCAGGAATGAATTGCCCAGCGCCAAACCGATCAGTGCAAATCCGAGCACAGTCCGCAGTCGATCCATCGCGGTCATGTGATTCACACGCAATCGCCGATCAGCGCATTGTCTGCAAGGTCCGAACATCAGTTGCGCGGCCCATCGACTCCACGAGTGAACATGATGTGGAAGCCGCGTTTGATCTGCGCATCGCGGGCGCTTTCGAAGGCGAGCAGCGCCGAATCGCGCTCAAGAAAAATTTCGCGCTTGCGCAGGCTGCGCCCGCCGGGCTGGCCCCACTCTCGATACAGGGTCCAGCCACCGAGCAGATCCTGCTCGAGATCGAGTTGGTAGTAGCGCGGCGCTTCGCTGGCAGCCGGTTTGGTTTGCATGAACAGTCGCATGGGCGAATTGTAACGGCAACGGCCCCAATGCAAGCGGTCAAGTCGACCACGTGCTAGTCAAGAATCGCGCGAATAGCGGCCTCATCGACGCCTGAAACGACTTCCGCGCGGCCGATTCCGCGCCACAGAATCAGCCGCAATTTGCCGCTGAGCGCTTTCTTGTCGAGCCGCATGCGCTCGAGCAGGGCAGCGGAGTCGAGATTATCGGGTCGCTTTGTCGGCAGGCCGAAGCGATCAAGCAAATCGACAAGACGGGCACTGTCGGTGTCGGGCGCAAGGCCGAGTTTGGCGGAGAGCCGCGCCGCCATGACCATCCCGATCGCGACTGCCTCGCCATGCAGCAATGTGCCGTAACCCGCCTCAGCCTCCAATGCATGCGCGAAACTGTGGCCGAAATTGAGCAGCGCGCGCTCGCCTTGCTCACGTTCGTCGCGCGATACGATGTCCGCTTTCGACTGGCAGCTCTTGGCAATGGCGGCGCGCACGGCAGCATCATCGCGTGCCAGCAGTGCGTCGGCACGCGCTTCCAGCCAGTCGAAGAATCCGCCGTCAGCGATCGCGCCGTACTTGACGATTTCGGCGAGTCCGGCGCGGTATTCGCGCATCGGCAGGGTTGCCAGCGTGTCGGTGTCGATGATCACAGCGCGCGGCTGATGGAACGCGCCGATCAGATTCTTGCCGGCTGGGACATTGACGCCGGTCTTGCCGCCGACCGAGGAATCGACCATCGCCAGCAGCGTCGTTGGCATCTGCAGGAAATGCACGCCACGCATCCAGCAGGCTGCGGCAAAACCGGCCAGATCGCCGATCACGCCACCGCCGAGTGCGATGATCGTCGCATCGCGACTGGCACCGAGTTTAGCCAGCGCTTCGAACACCCGCGTCGCCGATTCGATCGTCTTGTATTGTTCACCATCGGCGAGAATCAGCGCATCGTGATGCAGCCCGTCGAGACCGGCCTGCACGCGATGCAGATACAGAGGTGCGATGGTCTCATTGC
>JBDTOS010000343.1:0-3264 GCA_039933095.1 Dokdonella sp. | reverse complement strand
TTTTCGCAAGTCTGGACCGCGATCAAGCGCCACTTGCCATTCGACAACAGCTGCCGCTGCGACGAAACCATCGACAACGGCATCGGCATCAGTTGGAGTGTCGAGATTCCCGCCGGAGCCAGCGTGACCCGTTCGCACATTACCCAGGTGTCGCTCGGTTCGCAGGCGCTGCTGGTCAGCCTCCGCGCCGATCAGGCCAGCGTCGTGGCCGGCGCCGGCAATGGTTATACGATCACGATCAGCAATCACACACCGCACCAGACATTGCTCAATTCGATCAGCGACAGCTTGCCGGCCGGCTTTGCCTATGTGCCCGGATCAAGCAACGGCGCGACCAGCACCGATCCCGTGATTGCCGGACAGGACCTCACCTGGGCCGGACCGCTGGTGATGGAACCGCAGGAAACCGTATCGCTGCATTTCGGCGTCACTGCCGCATCCGCGAGCGGCGTCTATCGCAATCGCGCAACCGCCGATGCCGGCAACTGGACCGTCGCCGAGAGCGGACTGACCGCGCCGGTCGCCGTCGCAACCGGCCAGTGACGTCTGCGCGGAATAGATCAGAGCAACCCTAAAACAATCTTCCCTGCGCCTGATCGAGTTGCGGCGGAACGAAGTGCGACGTATCGAGGTGCAGATCACCGCGCACCTTGTCCATGCCGTAGCGCCGGCAGGCGACGGTGAAACGTTGGCGCAGCATTTCGGCGATCGGCCCTTCGCCGCGCATGCGGCTGCGGAAGCGTGGATCGTTGTCGCGGCCACCGCGCATTTGCTGGATCAAGCTCATGACGTGTTCGGCGCGCTCGGGCACATGAACATCGAGCCATTCGCGGAACAGCCCTTTCAATTCGTTTGGCAGGCGCAGCACGGTGTAGCCGGCAACGCGCGCGCCGTTGGCCGCTGCGCGTTCGAGGATGCGTTCCATGTATTGCTCGGTGACGGCCGGAATCATCGGTGCGACCAGCACACCGCACGGCACGCCGGCCGCGTTGAGATTGCCGATCGTGTCGAGTCGCCGGTGCGGCGCGCTCGCGCGCGGTTCGAGCGTGCTGGCGAGACGGTTGTCGAGCGAGGTGACCGAGACGAATACGTGCACGAGTTTCTCGCGCGCCATCGGTACGAGCAGGTCGATGTCACGTTCGACCATCCAGTTTTTGGTGATAATGGTCAGCGGATGACGGCACTCGGCCAGCACTTCGAGAATCTGCCGAGTGATGCGATATTTGCGCTCGATCGGCTGGTACGGATCGGTGTTGGCGCCGAGATTGATCGGCGAGCAGACGTAGCCCGGTCGCGCGAGCTCAATGCGCAGGCGTTCGGCGGCGTTGGTCTTTGCGAATAACTTGGTCTCGAAATCGAGACCGGGGGAAAGATTGAGATACGAGTGCGACGGCCGCGCATAGCAATACACGCAACCGTGTTCGCAACCGCGATACGGATTGATCGATTGATCGAACGCGATATCGGGCGAGTTGTTGCGGCTGATGATCGTGCGTGCGCGTTCTTCGCTGACCCTCGTCGATGGTCGCGGGGGCGGTTCGGCCTCGCTGTACCAGCCGTCGTCCTCGAAGGTGCGGGTCAATGCTTCGAAGCGACCTTCGCGATTGGAGACCGTGCCACGACCCTTGATGCGCGCGGGCGGTGGAATGATCGGCGACGCATCCGACGATGCAACGTCGAAGTCGTCGGCCCGGCTTGAATCGGCCCGACTTGAATCCGCCCGGGATGATTCCGATCGGCTCGCCTGCGATCGAGTTTGCTGCATGTTCCCCATGAGCGGCGATTATGCGCTTGCGCGTCGCAGAAGTTGCGATCGAAAACGGTCGCAATGGCAGAGGGAAACAGACCAACCCGTCTGGCGCGGCCTATGGCGCGATCGCTACACTGGCGCACATTGAATCGCCGCCGCCACGCACCTATATCGGCGCGATCAATACCGACCTGCCTGAGGAAATCCGTATGGACCCCGTCTGCGCCATTCCCGGTGCCAGTTTGACGATTGCTCCGAGCGCCTTGCCGGACCCGGCGCTCGATTCCGTAGTGACCAGCGAAGGCGCGCAAACAGCCGTGCTCGCAGGTGGCTGTTTCTGGTGCGTCGAAGGCGTGTTCAAACAACTCGATGGCGTGCTCGAAGTGACCTCGGGCTACAGCGGCGACAGCGCGGACAAGGCCGACTACAAGGCCGTATGCAGCGGCCGGACCAATCACGCCGAGGCGGTATCGATCCGCTTCGATCCGGCGCGCATCAGTTACGGTCAGTTGTTGAAAGTGTTTTTTGCGGTCGCCCACGATCCGACCCAGAAGGATGGCCAGGGCGCGGATCTCGGCCGCCAGTATCGTTCGGCGATTTTTTACGTCGACGAGGCCCAGCACAAGATCGCGGATGCCTATATCGCCCAGCTCGACGCGGCCAGGGTATTTGTTGCACCGATCGTCACCGAGGTGGTGCCGCTGGAGGAATTCCATGCCGGCGAGGCGTATCACCAGAACTACGCAGAGCTGCATCCAGAGCAGGGCTACATCGCCGCCGTGGCGCAACCGAAGATCGAGAAAGTGCGCCGCTACTTCGCCGACAAGCTGCAAGGAGATCGCCCGTGAACGGTGACGCGCCGACTTCAACTGCCGCAAAGCGCTCGGCATCGGGGTACGTCATCGATCCGATCGATGCGGCGAAACGCGAGCAACTGGCGAAAAAGCTGACACCCGAGGAACGCCATATCCTGCTCGATCACGGCACTGAGCAACCGTTTTGCGGCGGCCTGCTCGACAACAAGGAAATTGGAATCTACGCATGCCGACTGTGCGGCCTGCCGCTGTTTCAGTCCGACAGCAAGTTCAATTCGCACACCGGCTGGCCGAGTTTCTTCCAGCCGTTCGACCCGCAGCACGTGCGTGAACTGGAAGACAGCGCCTACGGCATGCGTCGCGTCGAATCCCGCTGCGCACGCTGCGACAGCCACCTCGGCCACGTATTTCCCGATGGCCCGAAGCCGACCGGAAATCGCTATTGCATGAACTCCGCGTCGCTGGAGTTTTTCCCGGAAGGAACCGGGCCGAAGGAATAGTCATGGGAGACCCGCTTCGATTGCGGTCAGGTCTCGTGTCGCGCGTTGTAACTTTACAATCAGCGCGTTTAACTTTCTAATAGAGTCCCGTAACTTTCGGATAGTTTGGTGCCGCGACCCAGCCGCTCGCCCGAAATTGATGCCGCCTTGCTGCGCGCGGTGGAACGTCATCCGACGGGGTTGGTGCGCGTGGTCGCGG
>JBDTOS010000342.1:0-3271 GCA_039933095.1 Dokdonella sp. | reverse complement strand
GACGAGATGATGGCGATGCTGACCAAGTATGGATCGGTCGGTGCAATGCCCGACAAGACCAGACTGGAGTTGTTCAATGACCAGGAAAAAATAAACGGTTTGCTTCTGGGAAGCGATTCCGAGCGCAAGGTGTGCACCCGCGAAGCGCCTACCGGCTCGCATCGCCCAGTTATGACGTGCAGAACCTACGGGCAAATCGAAACCGAGCGGCGTGAGTCGGAGCGATTCATGAATTCGAGCAAATCGCGCTATGATTTGAATACCGGCGGATAGGATCGAACGCTGGCTTCAAAAGTGAGTGCGTCTCGCGACTTGAACTAGCGACTTGAATCTGGCGATTGGAAATTCGGAGTCGAGAATGGTTAGAGAAACATTGAAAGTGCCAAGGCCGACCGAATCCGAACTCAGCATCCTCGGGGTTCTCTGGGAGAATGGCGACTCGACTGTACGTGAAGTCCATGAGGCCCTGTATGGTTCCGATGGTGCTGGTTACACGACGGCGCTGAAACTTCTGCAGATCATGCACGCGAAGGGATTGGTCGTTCGCGATGATTCGCAGCGAGCCCATGTGTATCGGGCAGCAGTGAGCCGCGAACGAACCCAGAGTCGCCTGGTCGGAGAAATGATCGGGCGCATGTTCGGTGGTTCGGCGTCGCAGCTCGTGTTGCACGCGCTCGGCGACAAACCGCGCGCGACGCGTGAAGAACTGCGCGAAATCCGCAACCTGCTCGACAGCCTCGAACGGAAGGCCAGGTAATGGGCACGTTCATCGGCGAATGGGCGGACGCCATCAGCGCATTGGCGTGGACCTTGGTGCACTTCGTCTGGCAAGGCGGATTGATTGCAGCGTTATTCTTCCTCGCCAGAAGTGCGATTCCGCTGGAACGCTGTGAAGCGCGTTATCGACTTGGGCTCGCCGCACTGGCTTTGATGGCTGTATGTCCTTTGTTGACGTACACGATTGAGTTCACGACCACCGCAAGTGTGGTTGGCTTGGAGTCCAATTCAATCGGGGCATTGACAGCACCGCCGTTGCTTGCGTCGGCCAATACCAGTGATTCATTGGTGGGCCTGTCGGCGATGGATATCGTAGCGAACGCTGCGCCGGCACCCGACTCGTTTGCACCTTGGTTGATTTGGTGCGTGTTTTTCTGGGCTGCCGGCGTTGTGTTCACCGCACTGCGCGCGTGGCTGCAGTGGCGATCACTCTATGGAATCGTCAGCCGTGTCGCTGTTCCCGATCAGGCTTTGCAGCAGATGGCCGATCGGTTGCTGCAGGGATTCGGCGGCGTCGGACGCGTGCGCGTCTTGATTTCGGCGCATATCGATACACCGGCGTTGATCGGCTGGATCAAGCCGATGATCTTGCTGCCGGTCGCAGTGGCGTTGCAGTTCCCGCGCAACCAACTCGAACTGATTCTGGCCCACGAGCTGGGTCACTACTGCCGTCATGATGCATGGATCAACTTTGCCCAGACCGTCCTTGAAACGATCTTGTTCTACCACCCGGCCGTGCACTGGGTATCGCGCGAAGTGCGCAACGAGCGCGAACTGTGTTGCGATCGTTTTGTGCTCTGTCAAACCACGCATCAGCCAAGCGAATACGCCCGTGTGCTGGCCGCGCTCGCCGAAATGAGCCAATCCCACGTACCTCTGGTGATGGCTGCAACGGACGGCAATTTGCTTGATCGCGTGCGTCGTATCCTGAGTCTGTCGGAGCCGCGTTCGGTTCGCGCTAGCGCGCGATTTGGCGCGGCGCTGGTGCTGGCGGCCGGAGTGATTTTGGTGGGCTTAATGGCTTTTCCGGGCAGTCGCTTCGACAGCGAACAATCCGTGCTATCGAGCGATCAGAATGCTGGTGATTTTCAATCGACAGAATTGAAATCGCGATTGGCATCGCTGGTCGCACCCGTTGCAGAGCAATCTGCGGCCGGGCTGGCTTCATCGTTGATGTCGGTTGGTGATGTGCCCATGGCTACAGTCAAGCGGCAATTACCAATCCGCTTGCCCGCGCGCGTTGTCGACGCGGTTTCGACGCTGGCATCCGCGATCCCTGCCGTGGTATCCACGCGTGATCTCACTCGTGGTGCATTATTGGCGACTTCCCAGCCCCAACCAGTGCCGGCCCTCGCGGACGTAAGCCGCACTGGCAACTATATCTCCATGCATTCCGAATCTTCAGCTGCGCCGCTTGCGAACGCAGCCGCGAACATATCGACACCCGAATCCGTGAAGGCACCTGTATTGCAATCCGTTGCAGTCTTGCCGCAAGTGCCGGAGCAGGCGCAGCAGACGCGGTTGTCGGCGCATGTAGACCAGGGTTCGAATAAGTCGGAAGCACCCAGGAAAACGACCGAAATGGCGGCTAGCGTTGAGCTGGCATTTGTCGTCGGCGAGGATGGCCGTGCGCGCGACATTACTGTTATTGGCGGCGATCAATACAGTGCGCTGGCCGACGGTGCACGCCGCGAAGTGACGGGCCGTCGCTTCGATCTGCGCGCATGGCCGACATCAACGATGTTGCGAATTCGTCAGACGTATATCTCCGGTGGCCCGGGCGCAAGTCGTGGCGGCGAATTGATTGTCGACGCAGCCTGTCGAATGCGCACTGGTTCGCGGATTTGCCGACAACCTGTCGGCGAGGCGAGCGCGGAATTGAGTGGCAACCCTCCACGCGCAGCCTTGGTCGATCGTCGTGTTGCTGATCGAAGCAACCAATTGATTGTCGACTCATCCTGTCGAATGCACGCCGGGTCGCGCAATTGCCAAAAGCAGATAGGCGAGGCAACTGCACAGCTGGACGCCGAGGCAGCGCGCGCAGCACTGATCGATGGCAACGGTAGTCGTGCGACGGGCCCGAAACCACCAGGTCGCGGCTGATAAACATATTTGCGGTAACGCGGGAGCGGCGTTACGGGACGGAAACACTAAAGGTGACCGTTCCCAAACATGACGGCTGGAACCATTCCCTGGTCCCGTCTGTCCTATTTGTCTGGAACATCTGCGTTATCTCCCTTGGCCTGCGGGCTCGACGCATGTCCGCGCCTGCGACCTGAACCCGTGTCGTATGCCGGCCACGCCAACGCTCCCGCCTGATCCGCTATTCTGTTACCTTGGAATGGCTCGATGTTTCCCAAACCTCTGTTCTGATTGCTCCTGACCCCTACTCCCATGCGCATTCTCGTCATTGAAGACAACAGCGATATCGCCGCGAACATCGGCGACTTCCTCGCCGACAAGGGCCATGTCGTCGATTTCGCCGGCGATGGCG
>JBDTOS010000341.1:0-3279 GCA_039933095.1 Dokdonella sp. | reverse complement strand
GGAACAAACGGCAGCTTCCAACTCACCGCCTCAGGCTTCCCGACTGCTTTCACCTTCAGCAACACCGGTAGCGCGCTGCCCACGGGTATTACGCTCAGTCCGAGCGGGCTGCTCGGCGGTACGCCGGGAGCAGGAACCAGCGGCACCTACACCCTGACGTTCCAGGTCAGCAATGGTGTCGCACCGGTCGGAACGCAGAGTTTCACGCTCACCATCGCTCTGACAACGCTGGCCGTCGATGATGTCAATGTCATCGAGGGTGATGCCGGAACGACGACATTGAATTTCATGTTGACTCGCTCCAACACTTCGGGCACCGCGTCGGTCGACGTGCAGACGGCCGATGGTACGGCGACAGTTGTCAACGGCGACTATGTTGCACTACCCCTCACCACGATCACGTTCGCCAACGGCGTCGCCACTCAGCCGGTGTCAGTCACGGTCAACGGAGATACCAAATTCGAGCCCGACGAGACCGTGCTGCTGAATCTGAGCAATCCGGTCAACGTGACCTTGGGTAACTCGCAAGGTACCGGAACCATCATCAACGACGACCCACAGCCCAGCATCAGCATCAATGATGTCAGTCAGCTCGAAGGCCAGTCCGGAACATCCGCGTTCACGTTCACCGTGAGCCTGTCCAATCCGAGCAGCCAGGCGATCAGCGTGATAGCGACGTCGGCCGACGGCACGGCGACGCTGGCGGATATGGATTATGTGCAGCTGCCGCCGACCCTTGTCAGTTTTGCCGCGGGTCAGACCAGCATGCCGGTGGTAGTCAGCGTGAATGGCGACACGACGGTAGAAAGCGACGAAAACTTCTTCGTGAATCTGAGCGCGCCGGTCAACGCGACGATCCTGGAGGGTCAGGGTATCGGCACGATCATCAACGACGATGTTGCGATAACCTCGTTCACTGGTCCGACCGCCACTGGCACCGGCACGTTTACGGCGACCTTCACCGGCGGTGGAGCGAACTGTGCGTTCGACCTTGGCAATAGCGGCTTGATCGGTGCGCCTCCCGGCAGCGGGGCGGTGCCACCTACACTTCCGGCTCCCGGCGCTGTGTTTGCCCATGGCCTTTTCGCCGCCACGATTCAAGGATGCAGCATCGGATCGACATTGAACCTGACCTACACCTATCCATCGGCGTTGCCGGCAGGGGCGATTTTCTGGAAGTACGGTCCGACGCTGGCCAACACCAGTCCGCACTGGTACCAATTGCCGGCCACGATCTCGGGCGCGAGCGTCAGCTTCACGATCACCGACGGCGGCCTTGGTGATGACGATCTGGTGCAGGATGGCCGAATCGTTGATCCGGCAGGTCCGGCCGTGATCACACCCGCTGGACAACCGGTTCAGCCTGTACCTGGGTTGTCCCAGTTTGCAACCTTGCTATTGCTGCTGCTCACAGCCGGTATTGCTGCGCTCATGATCCCGCGCCGTGCACCTGGCGGCTAGAAAGGCGAAAAAACGGGAGGGGCAGACAATTCCACTGCTCCCACAAAAAGGAATCGGAGCTCTGCCGGCGAGGTGTCACCCCGCGCGATCGTTCCGCGGTGCGACTCATGGACGCATGCGCCTCAGGCGAACGTGTGAAGAGTCGAGGTCGCGCCTGCATTGCTTTTTGCGCGATACTCAACGCGTGAAGAAAAATCTGCTCGGTGTATTTTTCCTGTTATTTGCCGTGTTCGTGCAGGCTGCCGAACAACCCTCACCTGCGGCGCGAACCATTGTTCTCGTGCGGCATGGCAATTACGTTGCCGATCCGGCTGCGGACGAGCGACTGGGACCGGGACTTTCGCCGATCGGCGTCGCCCAGGCACACTTGGCTGGCGCGCGTCTCGCGGAAATGCCGGCGAAATTCGACGCGCTTTATGTGAGCCCGATGCAACGTGCCCGCGATACCGCAGCGGTTATTGCGGGCGATTTTCCGGGGCGCAAGTTCAAGGTGATCGACGATCTCGCCGAGTGCACGCCGCCGACGCGTGTTGCCAAGATCACGGCTCAGGAAAAGCCCGAGGATCTGGCCGCATGCAAGGCCAAACTCGACAAAATATTTTCCGAGTATTTCCGACCGGCGTCAGGCAAGGAGCAAACCGACTTGTTCGTTTGCCACGGCAACGTGATCCGTTATCTGGTTACGCGTGCTCTGGATGTTGATCCGATTGCATGGCTCGGGATGTCGGTTGGACATGCGAGCATCACGAAAATTCGCGTCGAGGCCGATGGTCACATCAAGGTCATCGCCGTCGGCGATGTCGGCCATCTGCCCCCGAACATGCAGACCGGGTCCAGCGGCGACGACGAACGCAGCCTCGCAATTCCTGCATTGCCCTGAAGGCAAGCCCGCGCAATGGCGGTGCGCCATCTGGCACATGGCGAGGTGGGATCGATACTGCACACTGTTTGGAAGACTGGTCGTTCACCGGTTGCTATCTTGTCGCGTATTTTCGGATCGCGCATTCCAGCTCCTCCCATCGACGAGGTGATTTCATGATCAATCGACGTCAGTTTCTCGGCACCACCGCAGCAGCGACGCTGACCGCCATCATCGATCCAGCACTCGCACTTGCGAAATCGTCTATTGCAGGCCCGGAAAACGCGCTTGCAACGCGCGCGATCCCGAGCAGTGGCGAGCGCCTGCCGGTTATCGGCATGGGTACTTCGGGGAGTTTTGAAATCGGAAACGATGCGGCTGAGCGCGAGGCGCGTCGTGAAGTGCTGCGTCGATTCTTTGCCGGTGGTGGATCGCTGATTGATACTGCGCCGTCCTATAGTACCGCCGAGAGCGTGGTCGGCGATCTGCTTGCGGAACTGAAACTTCGCGAGCGTGCGTTCATCGCTACGAAGTTGTCGTCAACGGGTCGCGAGGCGGGCCGCGCCCAATTCGCCGAATCGCTCAAGCGACTGCGCACCGATCATGTCGAGCTGCTACAAGTGCATAACCTGCGTGACTGGCGCATCCAACTGGCGGTGGCTCGTGAACTCAAGGCCGAAGGCAAGGTGCGCTATGTCGGCTTGACGCATTTTCGCGACAGCGCGCATGACGAGTTGGCTGATGCAGTGAAGGAGTCGAAACCGGACTTCCTACAGATCAATTATTCGGTGACCGATCGTGAAGCGGAGAAGCGCGTTTTTCCGACCGCGCGCGAACTCGGCGTTGCCGTGCTGGCCAATCGAAACTTCGACGATGGCGAATTGTTCGCGCGGGTAAAGGGCAAGCCGGTACCTGGATGGGCGGAACAAGCACCTTGTGGTCCAATACAGCGAATTGGA
>JBDTOS010000340.1:0-3282 GCA_039933095.1 Dokdonella sp. | reverse complement strand
GGAGTTTTTTCGAGCCTGATATTCAGGACTGACTACAGGATTGACTTCAGCATTGAGGTTGTCGTGTGCGCGGGATGGGCGCGCCGAAAGATGTCAGTGAATGCGCACGCCAACACCGACGCCGAAATGAAACTGCGGGCGATCACCAGGAAAGTTCGCCGGCCACAGATGCAGATCGTCGGCACGCACCAGCGGAAACACCACATTGCGCTCGTCGATCGTTGCAACCCGGCTGCCGGTGACGTGTCCATGCACGGTTAGATAGCGCGAAGCTGGATAGTCGTTTGCCTCGACATAGCCGGGCAGCACGACGACAAATCGCCCCTCACTCGGCGCGGACCGGTCGGGCCGCTGGCCGCGATCGAGTGGAAATGCGACGATTTCGATGTCGGTCGACTCGGGCCGATTGCGCACCGCCAGTATCTTCCCGCCCCAAATCACGTCGGCGTTGGCGTAGCGCTCTGGGGCAGCAGCCACGTCACGCGGCGGAGTGGTGATGGAACTGACGTTCTTGTAGATCGGAGTTGCACACCCCGAAACCAGACTGGCCAAGCTGATCGAAAGGAGCAGGCCGACTCGCGGGCTGAGTTGGTGGCATTGGCTACGCATGGCGGGTGACCCGGGGAAATTGGGATTTAGCGCAATTATCCGCCGATCAACCTTGAATCAGCGATGACGCGCAGGGTTACGAGTCGCCAAGCAACCATGCCAGTCGATGCTGCGCGTCGTTACTTTGGGCGAGAATTCGCGCGAGGACAGGAAGCGTTTCGGCGAGGTTTCGATCGAACTGCCAGGGTGGATTGATGATCGCCATGCCGCAGCCATTCAGGCGCAGGGGTGAATTGGCGGGATGAATCAGCAGTTCGGCTATCAGCAATTTCTTCAGCGCAGGCAACTCGCTCAGACGGCGTTGAAACGCCAGAACAGGCGCGCTCAGCTTGATCGGATACCAGATCGCATACGTTCCGGTCGGCCAGCGTGCGAGCGCATCGCGCAGTGCCGTTTCGATCAACGCAAATTCGGCTTCCTGCGCCTCGAATGGCGGATCGATCAATACCAATCCGCGCCGTTCCTGTGGAGGCAGCAACGCCTTCAACGACGCGTAGCCATCACGGTGATGCACACCTATCCGCGCATCGTTACGAAACAGTGCCTTCAATGCGGCAGCTTCATCGGACTGAAGTTCGCACAGCTGTGCGCGATCCCGTGCACGCAGCGACATGCTCGCAAGTAGCGGTGAGCCTGGGTAGTGACGGATCGAGCTACCGTCGTTCATTTTGCGCACCTGCTGCAGATAGTCGCGCAGCAGGATCGGCAGGGATTCGTCATTTGCAGGCTCTGCGCCGAGTAGACGCTGGATTCCATTGGTATGCTCGCCGGTGCGCACGGACTCGTTTGCGCCGAGATCGTAGCGGCCTCGACCTGCATGGGTGTCCAGAAAGCAAAAAGGCGTCGATTTCATCTTGATCGCGTCGAGCAGTCCGATCAGAACGACGTGCTTGAACACATCGGCAAAGTTGCCGGCATGAAAGGCGTGGCGGTAATTCATTTGCTCGGCGCTCGGGGTGTATTGATCAGAGCTCGGACTCGCGAATGATGACTGCGGACGAGCGGAAGCGAAAGCGGGGCACCTGCGTGTCGATGCGAGCGCTTGCTAGAATCGCTGCCCTTGTCGGTGTTGGGGGTAGCGAATCGTGAGAACGTTCTTCAAGTGGTTTTTGCGTTTGATCGTGCTGGTGCTGGTTGTCGGCATCGGCTTTTTCATCCACGTCTGGTACTTCAAGCCGGCGAAAATCGACTGGTTCTATGCGCGCACGTTCGGGCAGTTCGCGCTCGATTCGCCACAGATGCTCAGCAGCATGCGCATCCTGCCGTCCTGGCTCGATTTCTACAGCGACAAGCTCGACGACGCTTCGCCCTTGCACGACGCAAAGATGGCCCAGCGCGTCGCCGATGCGGACGCGACGATCAAACGCTATGACCGCAATAACCTCGATGCCGAAGGCAAGCTGTCCTACGACGTACTGAAATATTTTCTCGACATCCAGGTCGAGGGTGATCGATTCCGCGATTACGATTTTCCGGTGAACCAGATGTTCGGTGTGCAGTCGAGTCTGCCGAACTTCATGGCGCAGACCCATCAGATCAACAATCTTGGTGACGCGAAAAATTACATTGCGCGACTCGATCTGTTTCCGCAGAAATTCGCGCAGACGATCGAGAGCCTGAAGCTGCGCGAATCGAAGAATATTCTGCCGCCGCAGTTCATGGTCGAGGAAGTCATCAAGCAGATGACCGACTTCATCGCGATGCCGTCAAAGGACAATATGTTGTATGCGAGCTTTGTTGAAAAGCTCGGCAAACTGCCGGCCGCCACGGTCGACAAACCGACACGCGAGGATCTGCTCAACAAGGCCGCGCAGGCGATCGATACCAAGGTATATCCGGCCTATCGCGATCTGATCGCCTATTTCACGGCGCTACAACCGAAAGCGCAGGGCAACTTCGGCGTCTGGCATCTGCCCGACGGCGATGCGTTCTATGCCTATGCGGTACGCCAGCACACGACCACCGACATGACGCCGGAGCAGGTGCATCAGCTCGGTCTCATGGAAGTCGCGCGCGTCACCACGGAGATGGATGCGATCCTGCAGGCGCAGGGTCTGCCCGAAGGCAGCATCGGCGTGCGTGTGCAGCAACTTGCCCACGCGCCGGACGCGACGTATCCGAATACGCCCGAAGGCAAAAAGGAAATGCTTGCGCGTTATCAGGCGATTCTCGACGAGGTGAACAAGGGCCTCGATGGCGCCTTTGATGTGCGCCCGAAACTCGGCGTTGAAGTGAAACCGGTGCCGGAGTTTGCTGAGAAGACTGCGCCCGGTGCGTACTACGAACCCGGTTCGTTCGATGGCTCACGGCCCGGGGCGTTCTACGCAAACATGCGCGATACCGCCGAAACGCCGAAGTGGGCGATGCGCACTCTTGCGTATCACGAAGGCATACCGGGACATCACTTTCAAATCACGATTGCGCAGGAACTCAAGGGTGTTCCGTTCTTCCGTCGTGTGCTGCCGTTTACCGCGTATGCCGAGGGTTGGGCGCTTTACTCCGAACGTCTCGCTTGGGAACTCGGGTTCGAGAAGGACCCGCTCGACAATCTCGGCCGCTTGCGCGACGAGATGCTGCGCGCGGTGCGTCTGGTGGTCGATTCGGGCATCCACTACAAGCACTGGACGCGCGAGCAGGCGATTGCCTACATGATGGACAACACCGGCATGGCCG
>JBDTOS010000339.1:0-3283 GCA_039933095.1 Dokdonella sp. | reverse complement strand
GCGCGGTTTGCCGGAATGGCAGCGTGCCTTGAAATTGCAGAAGCGCGCCGCCGTGGTCGGTTTCGATTGGCCAGATGTGACGCCGGTATTCGCCAAACTTCACGAGGAACTGGACGAAGTGCGCGCCGAATTTACCTTCGGGGACCACACGCGTCTGACCGACGAGATCGGTGATGTGCTGTTTGTCTGCGTCAACCTTGCCCGTCACGCCAAGGTCGATGTGTCCGAGGCATTGCGCCATGCCAACGCGAAATTCGAGCGTCGCTTCCGGCGCATGGAGCAGATTGCGGCGGCGGTGGGCGAGAAGTTGCCCGGAAAGTCGCTCGCCGAGCAGGACGCGTTGTGGGATCGCGCAAAGAGTGAAGAGTCAAGAGTTAATAGTGAAGAGAAGTCGCCTCAAGGCCTGCCCGAAAGACCATGACTCGTTGATTCGGGAAATGGCTCGCTAAACCGTTTCGGGTGTTGCTGCATCGAACGTGTTTTGAACCGTCGAGGAGCTTGTCATGCGTACCTTGTTCAGCCTTGCCCTGTTGTGTGCTTCAACGCTCGCCGCCGCCGAATCACCGTGCAAATTCACTGCCGAGCGCAATTTCGATATCGATCCGGCCGGCTTGTCGGCTTTGGGTCTCGTGCTTGGCTCCAGCGATCTGGTCATGGAAGGCTCGGCGGGCGGCAAGATCGAAGTGCGGGGGCGCGCTTGTGCCTCATCGCAGGAACAACTCGATCGCTTGGTACTTACCCAGCACCGTGATGGCGGTCGTCTGACTGTCGAAGCCGATTCGGGCAAAGGTATCTCGATCAATCTGTTCGGTTCCAACTACGCCTATATCGATCTGCATGTGCGCGTGCCGAATACGCTGCCGATCGACATCAATGCCGGTTCCGGCGATTCCGAAATAAACGATATCGGACCGCTTGCATTCCATTCCGGATCGGGCGATCTGCGTTTGCGCAACAGCAATGGCGAGGTCTCGATCCAGGTCGGCTCCGGTGATGCAATCGTGTCCGATATCGGCAAGCTGACCGTAACCACCGGCTCGGGCGATATCCGCGCCGAACGCGTGCACGGTCCGGTCCACGTCGAGCATGGCGGTTCGGGCGACTTGAGTTTCGCGAGTGTCGACGGCGGTGCCACGGTCGACAAGGTCGGCTCCGGCGATGTCGATTTGCGTGATATTGGTGGCGATGTGGAGATCGGCTCGATCGGCTCCGGCGATATCGAGATCAACGGTGTGCGTGGCAATTTGACCGTGCGCTCGCACGGCAGCGGCGATATCCATCACCGCAACGTGTCCGGTCAGGTTGACGTTCCCCGCGATCGCGACTAAGGGCGAATCACACTGCGCGGATTCGAACGCAGCCCGCGGCCAGCGACACGGCTCATTCAAAACGAAACAAGCCGCGCAACCATGAGTCGGTTACGCGGCTTGCTCGATTGATGCAATTGCAAGCGATCGTTACTTCAAGGCAGCCAGATCGTCGTTGAGCTGTTTGGTAGCCGAGGCGATCGCCTTTTCAGCATCGGCGGGCGTGCGCTGCGTGTGCGCCTGGCGTTTTTCGATATAGCTGCGAACGGTGGCGTTCTGGGTCTTGGCCAGCACCGAGTCGTACATCGCAGACATTTCCTGGGAGCGGTCCTCGCTTCGATACATCATTTCCATTCGACGCAAGTCCTTGATGACGGCCTTCTCGGCGGGCGTCGCGTTCATGTCCGCATGGCCGTTGTACCGCCCCCGGTGCTTCGCATGACCGGCATGGTCGGAAGCGTTTGCAGGTGCAGTTGCGCTGCTGCCGGTTTGAACGTGGTCGGCTTGCGCGAGAGCAGCCGGCGCGTAGAGACCACCAATGGCGGAGCTACCGGAAATCAGCAGGCTGATTGAAACGGAAAGCAGATTCTTGCGTGTCATGGTGTATTCCAGCTGGGTGAGTTGAGGCGTGGTTTAGAAAACGAAGAGCGCGAAAAAGTTTTCCCGCTTTACATGGGCAAGACATCCAGCGTTCAGCATTTTTCGATGCGGGCTGACGATGCCTTGACGCATCTGCTATACATGTCGACAACCTATCGACCTGCATTCGGAGCGCCCCCTTTGCGACGGCTTACCGTTCATCACAAGACCACCTACCGTTACAAACGACCGGTGACGTTCGGTCAACATCGATTGATGTTTCGTCCGCGCGACAGTTTCGACCTGCGCGTGCTCGACGCGAAAATTGCGATCACCCCGAACGCCGAGTTACGCTGGCTGCACGACGTATTCGGAAATTCGGTCGCGATCGCGCGGTTTACCGAGGCAGGCGACACTTTGTCGTTCGACGCCGAGATCGTGATCGATCGACATTTTTCCGCAGCACCGGAGTTTCCGATCGAGGCATTCGCGCGGCAAATTCCGTTCAGCTATCCGGCCAGCGAGGTTCCCGAACTCGGACGTTCGATCGAGCGCCACTTCTCCGATCCGGATCGCAAAGTTACCGAGTGGACGCGGCAGTTTCTTGCTTCGGTCAATGGCAACACGTCGACCGAAGATTTCCTGCTTGCCTTGACGACCGGAATTCGAAATTCGTTTGTCTACGAGACCCGCGATGAAGAGGGTGTGCAAAGCCCGGTCGAAACCTTGCAGCGATGGCAAGGCTCGTGTCGCGATTTTGCCGTGCTGATGATGGAAGCGGTGCGCAGTGTCGGCCTCGCCGCGCGTTTTGTCAGCGGCTATCTGTACGATCCAGCGATTGATGGCGGGGAAAGCGATACCACAGGTGCCGGCGCGACTCATGCGTGGGTGCAGGTGTATCTTCCCGGTGCCGGCTGGATCGAATTCGATCCGACCAACGGCTCGTATGGCGGCGCCAATCTGGTGCCGGTTGCCGTCGCCCGCGAGCCTGCGCAGGCGGTGCCGATTTCAGGCGCATACGACGGCTCTGCCGAGGACTTTCTCGACATGTCGGTTGATGTTTCGGTGCACTCAGTACGAATCGGCAACGATGACGCATGACATCCAATCGCGCGTCTCGTCAATCATGGACAGACGGAAGTTCAGATCGAAAATTTGATCTTCTGAATTCATTCCCGAGTCGATCTGGAATCGCGATGCTTTTGGCCTTCGATATCGATGCTTGATCACGAGCGCGGGTTGCAATCTGCGCCTCAGCCGCTATGCTGGAAACTCATTCAGAGTCCGCGCAGCCTGCGCGGAAAGAGAAATGGTCGACATCTCCAAGGCATCGCAAACCCCAAAAGAACTCCTCGCCGACTACGATCCGGGTGAGTATTTCTGCGAAATGCTTGGAA
>JBDTOS010000338.1:0-3294 GCA_039933095.1 Dokdonella sp. | reverse complement strand
GTGCACATGTCCGATGTCGATGCATGGAAACTTTTGCGACCTTCGTGGAGCGCAACCTCGCAGCTTTCATTCGCGCGCAACCGTGCGCATCAGTTGTTGCGCGTACCAGCGCTGATGCTGCGCAGCGTTCGGCAGATTCTGCGCGGCGAAACGATCGAACGACATCCGCCGCCGCCGCTTGAGATTCCGGGCTTGTGGGCGATGGCGGGTTTCGGCATTCGTCTGATCGTGCGCGCATTGCGTCGGCAGTTGCCGCGTGTCGGCAAGATCGAATCGTGGTTTATCGCGGCGCGGCGCGGACCGCAACGCATCGATCCGTATCTTCCGCGTCCGCAGGCGATGCGCCAGATCGAGTCGCCGAACTGTTATTACTGGGCCGATCCGTGTGCGGTTCGTCATGCCGGCCAGAATTATATTTTCGTCGAGGAATACGTCTACGCGACGCGACGCGGCCGCATCGCCGTGATCGAGGTCGACGACGATCTCAACCCCGGCCGTGTGCATCGCGTATTGCAGACGCCCTGGCACCTGTCCTACCCATTCGTGTTCGAGTGGCAGGGCGATCACTACATGAGCGTTGAATCGTCCGAGGCGCAATGCGTCACCTTGTATCGCGCCGTGAATTTTCCCGATCAGTGGGAACCGGTCGCCGATTTACTGCGCGGCTGGAACATCGTGGATGCGACGATCCACCATGACGGCAAGAGCTGGTATCTGTTCGCCAATATCACCGAGAGCCCGTTCGGTTACGACGAGCGCATCTGGGACGATTTATTCCTGTTCCATGCCGACTCACCGCTTGGCCCGTGGCACCCGCATCCAGCCAATCCGATCGTCAGCGACGCGCGCCACGCGCGTCCGGGCGGGCGTCTTTTCGAGCACAAGGGAAAACTGATCCGGCCCTCGCAGGATTGCAGTGTTGATTACGGCTATGGCGTGGTCTTCAACGAGGTGGTCACACTCGATCGCGAGCACTACAGCGAGCGCACGATCGGCCGTCTCGAACCGGACTGGTGGAACGGCCTGAAGGGTTGCCACACCTACTCGGCCTGCGAAGATCTCGAAGTGCTCGATGCCAAGACGATGATCTGGCAACGGCGCGCGCAGGAACGCCAGGTCAGTCCGTCGTGAGCCGTTTCCCGCATGAAACAGCAATTCGCAACGATCAAAAACTGAGCAAATCAAATGAGTAAATCGGGAATCCTCGTCACCGGCGGCGCCGGCTATATCGGCAGTCACGTCGTGCGCCAGTTGCGTGAAGCCGGCGAAAAAGTAGTCGTGCTCGACGATCTCAGCACCGGCTTTCGCGAGGCCGTGCTCGACGCTCCGCTCGTGGTTGGCAATACCGGCGACGCCGAACTCGTGGCCGACGTGCTCGCCGAGCACGAGGTCGGCACCGTCATGCACTTCGCCGCGCGCACGATCGTGCCTGAATCGGTCGCCGATCCGCTGCGCTACTACGGCAACAACACCTGTGCGACGCGCAACCTGCTCGAATGCTGCCTGCGCGCCGGCGTCCAGCGCGTCGTGTTTTCATCGACCGCCGCCGTCTACGGCATTCCCGCGACGGGCACGTGCAGCGAGGATTCGCCAACCCAGCCAATCAATCCCTACGGCAGCTCCAAGCTGATGAGCGAATGGATGCTGCGCGATCTCGACGCGATCGGCGCGATGCGCCATGTGATCCTGCGCTACTTCAACGTCGCCGGCAGCGATCCGCAATGCCGCATCGGCCAATCGACGAAGAACGCGACGTTGCTGGTCAAGGTGGCCTGCGAAGTCGCCGTCGGCCGCCGCGATCATCTGAAGGTATTCGGCAGCGACTACCCGACGCCGGACGGTACCGGCGTGCGCGACTACATCCACGTCGAAGACCTCGCCGACGCGCACCTGCGCGCGCTCGACTATCTGCGCGACGGTGGCGCATCGCAGACGCTCAACTGTGGCTACGGCCATGGCTATTCGGTGCGCGAAGTCATCGACGCCGTGCAACGCGCACACGGTGCGCCCATCAAGGTGATCGAGGAGCCGCGCCGCGCTGGCGATCCGCCATCGCTGATCGCCAACTCCGATCGCGCCGCAGAGGTGTTGGGATGGAAGCCGCGTTACGACGATCTTGATGTGATCGCGTCAACTTCGCTCGCGTGGGAGCGCAAGCTTGCGGCGGCAATGGGTCGATAGCGTTCTTCCACGATTTGCGCCGTGGTGCGCGTGGCCGTCGAGGCCTTACTTTTCCGGCAATCTGTTGCTTATGTAGTTCGCGATTACTTGCGCAACTGGCGGATCCATGTTTGCCAAGACAGCCACTACATAGCCTGACTGTGGAAAAATTCGCAGATCGCCGTTCATGCCGGGCGCCCCACCGTCGTGTCCAAACCATCGCGGCCCCTCTTCGCGATTGTCCATGAATCCATACGCGTACTTCGAACCCCAGGGCGTATCCACATGTCCGGTGGTCAACAATTCGGTGTGCTTTTTATCCAGCAGTTTGTAAGTCGACAGCGCATTCGCGAATTTCAGCAAATCCTCCACTGTCGTGTAACCGCCACCCGCCGCCGAGCCACGATAGGGCAATGTATCGGTATTCGATTTCCAATCCGCGCTACCTTCGGGCTTTGTATACCCCAGCGATCGTCCCGAAACCGTTTGATCTTCCGGTAGAGACCCGCTCAAGGCCATTCCCGCTGGCGTGAAGATGTGTTCTTGTACGTAGTCGTAGTAGTTCTGTCCGGAAACTTTTTCCGCGACGACGCCCAGGAGCACGAATCCGTAGTTGCTGTAATCCCACTTGCTGCCGGGTTCGAACAGCGGTGCGCGCTTCCCATACAGATGCACGTAATCCTCCAGCGTCTTCAGTTGCAAACGATGCTCATCGAATTCGGGGCCGAAGATGTCGCCGGTTCCACCGGTATGCGTCAGCAGATGCTCGATCGTTACCTTGCTGGCCACGTCCTTATTTGGATAGTCCGTCAGGTAGTTTCCCAATGGATCGGTGAGTTTCAATTTTCCTGCATGGGCCAGCTGCAAAATCGCCGTTGCGGTGAACATCTTGTTCATCGAGCCCATGCGAAACCGCGTTTGCACCGCATTGGGTGTTTTCTTTTCGCGATCAGCCAGCCCATACGCTTGTGCGAAAACCGTGTTGCCGTGCTTCGAGATCGCCACCGCGCCGGAGAATTTGTCGGACGCCGTCGTTTCTATTGCGTACTTCTTCAGGGCTGCGAGAGCGTCGCGCTCGGTCATCCGGGCAATTTGAAACTCTGCCGGCGTCGGAATCTTCGCCACTTGAATGGT
>JBDTOS010000337.1:0-3298 GCA_039933095.1 Dokdonella sp. | reverse complement strand
TCGCCGACCGCGCGTCGATCGACGAATGCGGTCGCATCATAGGGAATCAACCGTAGCGCAATGCCTGCGGATCTCGCGCCATCGGCAAGAACGTCCGCGTCACCAATGGCGATCAGATCGGCGGCGAGATCGGTCGCGGCCAGACGTGCGATCAGCTCGGCGCCGATGCCGGCTGGCTCGCCGGCCGTCAGTGCAAGTCGCGGCAGGACGGTGCTATGGCGCGTCGGCTGTGGTTCCACCGGGCAACCGGATTTCGACATAGGATTCCGAGCGCATCTGGCGCAGGAAAGTCTGGTATTCCTCGTCGGCCTTGCGGCCCATCAAGGTCTGCCGCGCCTGCGCACGTTCCATGTCGCTGGTCTTGTCGGTGGTACGCGTGCCGAGCAGCTGCAGGATGTGCCAGCCGAGCTCGGTGGTGAACGGCTGGCTGATCTGGTCGTTCTTCAATTCGGCGACGACATTGCCGACTGCGGTTCCGTAGCCTTCGCGCGGGAACCAACCAAGATCGCCTTCGAGGTTCGCATTGTTCGGATCTTGCGAATATTCCTTCGCGAGCTTGCCGAAATCCTCACCCTTGACCGCGCGGGCGCGCAGGTCCTCGACGGTTTTCTTGGCTTGATCGGATGTCGTGAGTTCGCTGGTCTTTATCAGGATGTGGCGTGCGTGGTATTCGGTGACGATCTGCGGGCCGGCGCTGTCGCGCTTCTCGACCAGTTTGATCATATGGAATCCGGCCGGTCCGCGGACCACGTCCGACACCTGGCCAGCCTGCATCGTTTGAGCCAGATCGGCGAACGCGCGCGGCAGTTCATCGTAGCCGCGCCAACCGAGATCGCCGCCTTCGAGAGCGTTCTGCGCCTGGGAATAGCGAATGGCTGCGGCCGAGAAATCCATGCCGGCACTGATCTGCGCCTTCACGTCCTCGGCCTTCTTGCGGGTTTCGTCGATCTGCTCCGGCGTCGCGCCATCCGGCAGCGAAATCAGGATGTGCTGGAGATGCGCCTGGCCGCGGTTGGCCTCGCCATTCTTGATCTGGCTGTCGATCTCAGCATCGCTGACCTGGGCGCGGCTTTGCACGACGCGCTGGCGCAGCCGCTGCACGGCGAGATCGTCGCGCAGGCTCTTGCGAAACTGATCGAACGACATGCCGCTCTGCTGCAAGACGGTCTGCCGCAATTGGGCGAGTTCCATGCCGTTCTGCTTGGCGATCTGTTCGAGTGCCTGATCGACCTCGGCATCGGAAATCTTGATGCCTGATGTGTCCGCGCGGGCCACCTGCAGTTTGGTCATGACCAGGCGTTCGAGCACTTGCTTTTCGAGCACGTCGCGCGGTGGCAGTTGCTCGGGATTGCGCGCGTACTGGGTGGTAACGTTTTGCACGGCGCGATCTAGCTCGCTTTGCAGAACCACGTCGTCATCGACGACGGCAACGATGCGATCGAGCGCCTCGGTCGGCAGGCTTTGCGCTTGCGCGCTCGGTGCCAGCGCCACCAGGGCAAGGGCCAAAATCGCGAGCAGGCCGTTGGATTTGTTCATGCGCATGCGAAATCTCGACGTATAGGCCACCACCGGAGGGCAGCATGGACCGGGAGGCGGAGTTTAGCAGGCTGCCGGAAAATCCATTTCAGCATTGTGTTAAACGGCTGGATTGTTCTTAACTGCTAGCAAGAGACAGACCGGGCGCGTCGCGCAGTCCCGCTATCCAACTGACAGCGGTAGCCGACGTCACTGATATCCGAGCACGCTGCGACGCAGGAAGTTTTCGGCCTGCTGGCCGGTCGCCCCGATGCCCTTGAACTCGACCTCGAAGTACAGCGCACTGTCGCTCTGGGTATCCAGTTGTCCCGCCACGCTGCGAATCCAGTGCCGGGTCAACGCGCGCCAGGTCACGCAACAGGTGTCGTGTTCAACGCCAAAAAAGCGTTCCAGCGTCCGGCTGTCGAGTAGTGAGTAAGTGTTGCGTCCGACCAACCGCCACGATGGCGTGATCGGCACGAGCGCCGATATGTCGGCCTGCTCAAGATAGCCGCGCCGGAACCGGTACGACACGTTGATCGCGCCATCATCACCGAAACGATGCTGCAATTGCACCGCAGACAGGTCGGTTTGATGGGTGTTCGGGTTCCATTGCTGGTCGAGGCTTACACGCCAGCGCGAATTCAGATGCAGATCGACACCCGCGACATAGGCCGATCCGGAAAAGTCCGTCGTTGGTCGATTCGGAAGCTGCACGAGTTGATCGTCGAAGTAGCGAATCTGGCCAATGCTGGCCGAGACGATTTCGTCGCCACTCGCGTTTTCCAGCAGGCGTGACGTCAGCGCAAGGGTCAGGTTGTTCGCGTTGATCTGCCGATCGGCGCCGACAAAGGCATTGGTGCGGAACAACTGGCCAAAACTGAAGGGCACCAGCTGCGTGTCGAAAAGCGGCAGGTTGCTCTGATCGCGATACGGCACGCGCAGATAGTAAAGGCGAGGCTCCAGAGTCTGCGTATATTCGCCATCACCGAGTTTGATCTCGCGCTCGAAGACAAGGCCGGCATCGAGATCGAAGATCGGCACGCCGCGCGTCGGTGTCCTGTCACTGGCGCGGTCGATGTTGTAGCTCGTATAGCGATAGCCGATCTGCGGTCGCACAAAATACGCCGCAGTTTCGATCGGCAGGCTCAGGTACGGAAACAGATCGAGGCGCCGCCCATCAAGCGCATTGTCCTTGGTGAAATCCACATACTCGGCATCGACACCGGCGTGCAGGTCGCCGAGTACATCGTGCTCAGCCGAAAACAGCGCGCGTGGCAGGCGCCGATACGGTTCGTTATTCTGCGATATCGAGGGATCGCTGATCTGGTAGTCGTCGCCGCCGATGCTGGCGTTCCACCAACTTCCGCGACCCTGCAGATAAACCCGCGAGGGCAGCAATGAGATCGACGAGGTGTTGAGGCCGCGCCCGAAATCCTGGAAATACAGATCGTCGGAAACGTGATTGATCTCGACCGACACACCCCAGTTCGATCCGAGCCGGGTCTCGTTGTCCCAATGCACAAACCCGCGATCGATATCGGACTCGCGATCGTTCGGCAGCCAGGTTCCTTCGAACGTACCCCTGCTGTTGTCGAACAAGTAGCGGAACTCGCCGCCGAGCATCACGCCGCGATGCGTCATCAGCCGCGTATCGATCGTCGCGTCGTAGTTCGGCGCCAGGTTCAGGTAATACGGAATGGTGATATCGACGCCGCGCCGATTCGAGTAGCCGATTTCGGGATACAGGAAGCCGGACAGGCGGCGATCGTCGAGCGGAAAG
>JBDTOS010000336.1:0-3307 GCA_039933095.1 Dokdonella sp. | reverse complement strand
CGCATCTCGGATGCGCCGACAAATACACCCAGATCAAGCACGTCGCATCCGAGATGCGGCCTACACCACTCAATCAATCGATACGCTCGACAATAGCCAATCGGAGACCGAGCGAGACGGTTCACTGCACCTCGCGCGGGACGTTGGAGAATATGATTCTCGACTCACTCAGCGTGCGCTGAAGCACGCCGACTATCGGGGAAATGGACGGATGGCAATCGTCAAATTCCGTGAGCCCGTAGGGCGCATCTCGGATGCGCCGACAAATACACCCAGATCAAGCGCGTCGCATCCGAGATGCGACCTACACCGCCACAAATTTCAATCAATCAATACGTTCGACCATAGCCAATCGGAGACCCAGCGAAATAGTCCACAGACCTCTGATGATGTGCATGCACAACGCAAACAACGGACGCGCGTGCGGTCTGATCGGCAGGCCTCGGCTTTTTTCTTCTTGAGTAGCAGACCTCGACGAGCGCAGACTGCGGCAATGGGGGTGCCGACGCACTCATGGCCCACGGGGGTGGCTATGCACTCGGGAGATTGGGGCACTGATGGCAACGCGCCGTCGAAACTACTCGCCCGCTATGCAGCGGGTGATTCGACCGCTTACGACGCGCTGTTCGCGGCGGTCTACGATGACTTGATGATGCGTGCGCGGCGACTGTCGCGCGATGCCGGGAAGACGCTGTCGACGACGGCGCTGGTCCACGAGACCTACATCAAACTGGCCGGGCGTGGGTTGTCGTTGAATGACGAGGCGCACTTCTTCGCGCTCGCCGCCACCGCGATGCGCCAGATCGTCATCAATGCGGTGCGCGATCGTGGTGCGCAAAAACGGGGTGGCGGATTGATCGACGCGCCACTGGATAGCGGCCTGATGGCAGACGGCGGCCAGGACATCGATTTCCTCGCCCTCGAGCAAGCTTTGCAAGCGCTGGCCGAGGCCAATCCTCGCCTGGCGCGCGTCGTCGACCTGCACTTCTACGCGGGTCTTGGATTTGGCGAGATCGGGCGATTACTTGGCGCTTCCGAACGCACGATCGCTCGCGACTGGCGTGCTGCGCGCGCGTTGCTACAGCTGCAACTCGATGCAACCGGCAGTGGCTGATCCGGCTGCCGCCCGCGTTGCCGAATTGCTGCGGGCGGCGCTCGACCAGCCCGATTCAACGCGTGCGCAATGGCTGGTCGACGCCTGTGCAGGCGATGTTCAATTGCTGACTACACTGGAGCGTTTGTTGGCGCTCGATCAATGCAGCGGACTTGCTCTTGACCAGCCCATCGAGGCTCTGGTTGCCGACAGCGTTGCACCGCTTACAGACAGCGTGCACGCCGACGCGCGGCTGGGTCCGTTCAAGTTGCTGCGCAAGCTCGGCGAAGGCGGCATGGGCAGCGTCTGGCTGGGCGAACGAATCCATGGCGGCTTTCACCAGCAGGTGGCACTGAAGTTGATACGCGTCGGCATGGAAAGCACAGCGGTGACCGCGCAGTTTCGCCGTGAGCGCGAATTGCTCGCGAGCCTGCAGCATGCCGACATCGCGCGTCTGCTCGATGGCGGCGTCGACGATTCCGGTCGGCCGTGGTTCGCCATGGAACACGTCGAGGGCATGGACTTGCGCGACTGGTCGATGCAGGACTCGATCGACCTGCGGACCCGTCTGAAATTGCTGGTTCGGTTGTGCCTTGCAGTCGCCTACGCGCACCAGCACCTGATCGTGCATCGCGACCTGAAGCCTTCCAACGTCATGGTCCGCATCGATGGCAGTCCTTGCCTGCTCGACTTCGGTATCGCCAAGCTGACATCAGCGGACCAACGCGACGACACCATGACTGCATCGCGGTTTGTGACGCGCGCATACGCCGCACCGGAGCAATTGCGCGGCGAGACTGTCACCACCGCAACCGATGTGTACGCCCTCGGCACGCTGGTGTTCGAGGTGCTCACCGGCCTTCCGCACGCAGCGCTGCATCCGTCGGCCACGGCAACGCTGCGTCCGAACAAGGCAATTCAAATGGCTGTTGCCGGGTCGGGGTCGCAGGCGAGGCCCGTGCTGCTGCACGCTGATCTCGATGCCATCGTCGCGCGTGCGCTGGCCGAAGAACCCCAGCGTCGCTACGCCACCGCGCAGGCATTGGCGGACGACATCGAAAACCACCTGCAAGGCCGCCCGGTCAATGCGCGGCCGGACAGCATGGCGTATCGATTGACCCGGTTCGCACAGCGCAATCGCGCGGCTGTGGGCATTGCCGCTGCCAGCCTCGTGGCCTTGCTGGCGCTCAGCGTGGTTGCAATCTGGCAGGCCCGTGCCAAGTCCATCGAAGCCGAGAATGCACGAATTGCGTTGCAACGTTCGGAGTCGATTCGGGGCTTGCTGAGCTCGATCTTCCTCAGTGCCGATCCCAACACATCCAAGGGCGTTGCCACGACGGTCGGTGACCTGCTCAAACCCGCCCGGGCAAAAATCGTCCGCGAAACGCAGGGCGATCCCGGGCTTGCTGCTGCGCTGCTCGAACAGATTGCCAGCACCTACGTTTCGCTGGGCGAAGATGCACTGGCGCGCGAAGCGCTCAACGAGACGATTGCTTTCAATCGACAGGCGCCAAGACCGTCGATGGAGATCGAAGGATCTGCGGCAGCGCGACTCGCCTACTACGACTACATCGATGGCAAGCCGGATGTTGCGCTGCAGAGCCTGAAGTCGATCATCGCGAAGTTGCGCACCAGTGACAGATCGTTGGCGCCGGTCCTCGCCAAAGCGCTGGGACTTGAAAGCAACGTGCTGTTCGCCACCGGCGAGAGGGACGCTGCGCTCGCCGATTCCGCCGAATCGCTGGCAATCTGGAAGGACTTGGGCGACGCCTATGTGAGTGAGTACGCGAACGCGCTGACGGGCTACTCGGACGTAACGGCTGCGGCGGGGAAAAATGAGGAATCGCTCGACGCGGCCAACCTCGCAATGGCATTGCCACTGGTCAGGGACAATGTTGCGCCCGGTCTTACTGCGTCGGCACTCGGCGCAAAGGCACGCGCATTGCAGGCACTGGACCGCAACGCCGAAGCCGAGCCGATGATGGTTCGTGTCGTCGATGCATTCACCGAATTGTTCGGCGCCCGCAATGGCCGAACCTATTACTGGCACTATCGTCACGCACAAGTCTTGTTGGAGCTGCAAAGATTCGACGAGGCGCTATCGATCATCGACGACCTGATTGATCACCCGGCAGCCAACGACCAGCCGATAGGACGCATCGCGTACGTCGTATTGGGCGCAGTGATCGCCGCTGCCCACCACGCACCCGATGC
>JBDTOS010000335.1:0-3323 GCA_039933095.1 Dokdonella sp. | reverse complement strand
TCAAGAACGCAATCCAGCGCGCCTGCCTGTTGTGTCGCGACGGTGTCGTCAGCGCGCGCGATCTCGGGCTGGCACCGGTACGCGGTGTTTCGACGCGCATCGCACCTGAGGTCGAGCCCGATCGTGCCGCTATCGAGGCGGCCATCCAGCGCGCGCGCGGCGTAATCAGCCAGGCCGCAGCGGATCTTGGACTGTCGCGACAGGCTCTGTATCGGCGCATGGAAAAAATGGGCGTGGGCAGCTACGCAGCCTGAGCACGACGGCAATTTCGCTCCAACAGGCGCGACAGGACGTTGGTTGCGCTAGCCTAGACCGATGCGATTCTTCTCTCTCGAAGGCAAGTTGGCTGGTGCGGTCGGTGCGACGCTGATTGTCGCTGCGCTGACGGCTGCATCATTGACGAGGTGGATCGGCTCCGCGCAATACGGTGCGCTAGCCGCAATTGCCATTCTGCTGATTCCGGCCTTGCTGTTCGGACGCAAGCTCGCGCAACCGGTGGCGAGCGTGATCCGCGCGTTGTCCGGTAGCGTAACCGCGTTTCGTGACGGCGACTTCAGCTTCTCGATTGCCAACCGGCGTCGCGATGAAGTCGGCGATCTGGTCGATGCGCACAACGAACTCGGTCGGGTGCTGCGCGAGCAGCGGCAGAATCTGTTTCAGCGCGAACTGCTGCTCGATACCGTCGTGCAAAACACACCCACAGCACTGGTCTTGATAGAGCCCGGTGGACACGTCGTCTATTCTAATGTTGCCTCGCGCGCCCTGCTCAATGGCGGCCGCTCGCTCAATGGCGAATTATTTGCCGACCTGATGACAAGCGCGCCGGAGCCGCTCGCGCAGGCACTGCTTGCCGAGGAAGATCGCTTGTTCACCGTACCGCTGGAGCAGAACGACGAGACCTACCATCTGTCGCAACGCAATTTCCAGTTGCACGGTCGACGCCATCGCATGCTGATGATTCGCCGAATGACGCGCGAGTTGTCGCGTCAGGAAGTAATCACCTGGAAAAAAGTGTTGCGCGTGATCAGTCACGAAATCAACAATTCTCTGGCGCCGATCCGCTCACTCTCACACTCCGCGCGCGAGCTGGCACGGCGCGGCGACATCGCGCGCCTCGGCCTCGTGTTCGAGACGATCGAGGATCGGGCACGCCATCTCGAAGGCTTCATCCACGGCTATGCGCGATTCGCAAAACTGCCGCTGCCGCAGCCGGCCCAGGTCGAATGGCAGCCGCTGCTCGACGCACTTGCCCAGCAATACCCATTCCGCCTTGTTGACTCGGCACCCTCCGTGGCTGGGTGGTTCGATCGCACCCAGATCGAACAGGCGCTCATCAATCTGCTGAAAAATGCGCACGAATCGGGCAGTGATCCCGGTGCGATCGAAGTTAATGTCGCCCGCGTCGGCCGTGAACTGCGCATCGAAGTCCGTGATGGCGGCCCGGGCATGAGCGAGACGGTGCTGACCAATGCCTTGTTGCCGTTCTATTCGACCAAACGTAGCGGCAGCGGTCTCGGCCTCGCCCTTACGCGCGAAATCACCGAGGCGCACGCTGGACGCGTGCAGCTGGCCAATCGGATTGGTGCCGGGCTGACGGTGACGTTGATACTGCCGCAGCCTGAGGGTGGACGGTAAGTCGCGCACTGACGTGCGCTGAGAAGTCGCCCGCTCCGCGAGCTGTAAGTTCGCTCGCTGTGCTCGCTGGTAAGTCGCCCGCTGCGCGGGCTGTTAGTGAGAGCGGAGGTGGTTGGCGTTGCTTGGCTGGTGCAGTCACTGACTCTTTACAGGCGGCGCAGCCGCCGACTAACAGCGAGCGCAGCGAGCGACTTCCCAGCTCGCAAAGCGGGCGACTTCCCAGCGAGCAACGTACACTTCGTCAGGTAACCCTTTTGCATCGCGCTGCATCCAACAGTGCATGCGCCGCCGCCATCGCCGATCAAAACCCATGCGCAGCGTACTTGTCATTGACGACAATCCCGCCGTCGGCACCGCACTCGAGGTGTTGTTCGGCTTGCGCGAGATTCGTGTGCGAGTTGCCGCGACACCCGAAGCGGGAAGGGCGATTCTTGCAAGCGAAGCGATCGATCTCGTTGTGCAGGACATGAACTTCAGCGCCGACACGACTTCGGGCGATGAGGGTGTGGAATTGTTTCGCGCGATTCGCACCGATCACCCCGACTTGCCGATCATTCTGCTGACCGCGTGGACGCATCTGGAAACGGCGGTCGAGCTGGTCAAGGCGGGTGCAGCCGATTATCTCGGCAAGCCGTGGGATGACAACAAGCTGCTCGCAGTCGCCGAGAATCTGCTCGAGTTGTCTGAAGCGACCCAGGAGGTGGCGCGCTTTCGCGACGAACGCCGCCGCCGCCGCCGCGCGCTTGATGCGCGTTACGATCTGCGTGGACTGGTGTTTGCATCGAGCGCGATGGAGCGTGTCGTCGAACTCGCCTGCCAGGTCGCACGAGCCGATGTGCCGGTGCTGATCACCGGTCCGAACGGTGCCGGCAAGGAACGAATCGCTGAAATTATCCTGGCCAATTCGCCGCTCCGGGACAGGTCTTTTGTGACCGTCAATTGCGGCGCGCTACCGGCCGAATTGATCGAGGCGGAATTGTTCGGTGCCGACCCTGGCGCCTACACCGGTGCACCAAACCGCGCGCGCGAAGGACGCTTCGAAGTCGCCGACGGCGGCACGCTGTTTCTCGATGAAATCGGCAATCTGCCGTTGGCCGGGCAGATGAAGTTGCTGCGCATTCTTGAAACCGGCCAGTTCGAGCGGCTCGGTTCCAGTCGTACACGGCAGGTCAAGGTGCGCGTGATCAGTGCGACCAATGCCGATGTGCCCAAGATGATTCGCGAGAATCTGTTCCGCGAAGATCTGTTGTATCGGCTCAACGTCATCGAGTTGCACGTGCCGCCGCTTGCGGAACGCAGCGACGACATATTGCCCCTGGCCGAACATTTTATTGAGGGCGAGGTGGCTCTTGACGATGGTGCGCGCGCCGCATTGGTTGCGCATGCCTGGCCCGGCAATGTGCGCGAACTCAAGAACGCAATCCAGCGCGCCTGCCTGTTGTGTCGCGACGGTGTCGTCAGCGCTCGCGATCTCGGGCTGGCACCGGTACGCGGTATTTCGACGCGCGTCGCACCCGAGGTCGAGCCCGATCGCGCCGCTATCGAAGCGGCCATCCAGCGCGCGCGCGGTGTAATTAGTCAGGCGGCAGCGGATCTTGGTCTGTCGCGACAGGCGTTGTATCGGCGGATGGAAAAAATGGGTGTGGGCAGCTACGCAGCCTGAGCACGACGGCAATTTCGCTCCAACA
>JBDTOS010000334.1:0-3323 GCA_039933095.1 Dokdonella sp. | reverse complement strand
CGCAGCCACCTTAGCGAGCGCTCTTACTTGGATGTGCCAGCAAGCCGCCACGAAATCCTGCTGCCCGCAAGCCATCGACGACGTAGGAACATTTGCGCATCAGCTTCCAGATCAATCCGCTGCGCTGGTTTTCCAGCATCAGCGCAACGATGCCTTGGTCGAGACCGTAGTGTCCACGTGATATCCACATCCGATCATCGGACTCCGTAATCGATGGATTGAAGCTGCTTGCAAGACGGTCTTCGGTCAGTATCGCCGGGTAGAGCTTCAGCAGATTGCGCACTGTGCCGAGCACGACGACGGGTGCAAGCGGCAGTGACGCCAGGACCGCGGATGCGCCAAGCGTTCCGTCGTCAGGTCCATACGGCACACCGCGTGCGGCATATCCGAACAGCTGTCGTGGCTCGCCATCGACGCCGGGCAGGTTGTCGCTCGGGCCATCGCAGGCGGTCAGCCCCCAACAGTTCTCGTCGTAACCAACGAAGTCGCTCGGGTTGCGCTGCGCGTATTCGCGTTGGATCGCGACTGCGCGCCGACTGTTCTCGAAATAGTCGCAGCGTTTGCAGCGCATGAAACTATCCTGGATGCCGCGCAGATCGATCCAAGCATGCGAAAACTGATGCACGAACAAGGGTCCGGCGTACAGGAAATCGATGTCGTAGAGATTCTCCCACTGATAGGTTGCGGTCCAGGCCTCGTAGCAATCGCCCATGACCGGATGAGTCGGTGACCCCATCGCCAGCACATAAAGCAGGATCGCCTCGCTATATCCTTCCCAGCCGTAGTGCAGGAATCCGGACTCCGGCTTCCAGCCCTGCTTGATCGTGTCGCCGCCATCCTGCGCCCATAGCCAATCGATACGTCGATACAGCGCGTCAGCTATTTCGCGCAACTCAACTTCCTCGGCAGTATCGGCATCGAAGTAGCATGCCGCCATCAATACACCGCCGATCAGCAGCGCCGTGTCGATCATCGACAGCTCCGACTGCCACACCCGCAGACCAGTATGGATATCGAGAAAGTGAAAGTAGAAACCCTTGCGCCCCGTCGACTGCGCTGTGCCGCTTTGATCGCTATCGCGGAAAAAACGCAAGGCAGCGAGAGTCAAACGCAACGCATCGGCGCGCGCCATCCAGCCGTGCTCGACGCCGATCGGGTAAGACGACAAGGCAAACCCGACGACCGCAATGCTGACCGGTGAACCGTTGCGGGAAGTGTCGGCGACCAGGCCATTTGCCGGATTCACAAAGCGCGCGAAATACGCAAACGCGCCGCGTTGCAAGCGATCGAGCAGCAGCGCGTCGGGGAGCGAATGAATAGGTGTGGTGGTGTCAGGCGCGGTCATCCGGCGACAAATAAGGCAGGTATCAGTGAATCGAATTCTTGCGCTTACAATACTGCGGATGGTGTTTGCACTGCGTGCATGTGCATGTTGACGCATGGACTTCACGCGAAGTTCCTGATGTGCGAACGTATGCGCACCGATCTTTCATTTAGTAGCCTCCGCGTACCATGGTTTAGGGCGTAGTGGCGGAATTCAGCGTGCCCTTCAAGGAGAGCAGTCAGATGTCGTCGTCCAATCCTGCGCAGAACTCGCCAGCTCGCATGTGCTGGCTGGGTAATGGTCGCCACGCGCTGGCGATTGATGCGTCCGGATCAGGCTTCAGCCGCTCGCGTGATCTGGCAATCACACGCTGGCGCGAAGACGCAACGACCAATCACTGGGGTAGCTACGTGCTGCTGCGTGATCGAGAAACCGGAGCGGTCTGGTCGGCTACCCGCCAACCCTGTTTGAGCGACTCGGGCAATTTCAATGCAACGCTATCGGAATCGCGCGCCGAATTCGTGCGCATCGGCAATGGCCTGAAAACCACAATGACGGTTGCCGTGTGCGCCGACGCCGATGCCGAGATGCGCCGCATCACGATCGTCAATCAGGGCGAACGCGAGCTCGACCTTGATATCACATCGTATGCCGAACTTGTGCTCGGTTCTGCTGCTGCCGATGCGTCGCATCCAGCATTCTCGAAAATTTTCATGCAGACAGAATGGGACGCCTCGCAGCAGATACTGCTAGCGACACGGCGCCAGCGCACGCGCTCCGAAGCGTCGATCTGGGCTGCGCATTTCGTGACGCTCGATGCTGGGGATAGCAGCACCGGTGACGATGGCTCGATCGAGTACGAAAGCGATCGCGCAAAATTTCTCGGCCGTGGTCGGACCCTGCGCGATGCACTCTCCATGCAATCCGGCGCGAGTCTTTCAAACACGGTCGGTTACGTGCTCGATCCGATTTTCAGTCTGCGCCAGCGCGTGCGCATTGCGGCGGGCGCCAGCGCGACGATTGCATTCTGGACCGTCGCGGCCGAATCGCGTGCCGCAGCGCTCGACACGTGTCGAGCGCTGCGCGATGAATCCGCAACCGAGCGCGCTCTGGTCGGCGCTGACAAGCGTGCGACGGCCGACGCGAACCGGCTGGCGATTGCGACGGAGCAGGTCGCATGTTTTCAGCAGTTGATTGCGCCCTTGCTGGTTGCCGATACCCGCTGGCGCACGTCGGCCGAAGTCATTACACGGGCAAAGGGCGGTGCACCGTTGCTCTGGGCGAGCAGTATTTCCGGCGATCGACCGATCGTTCTGGAGTCGATTGCGAACCTGACCGACTTTGCGAATATCGAGGAAATTCTGGCTGCGCAACGCTACTGGCAAGCGCAGCGTCTGGGCGTTGATGTGGTGCTGCTCAATTGCGCCGAGAGCGATGCTGCGGAAGAATTGCAGTCGCGACTTGATGCTGCAATCGAGGCGCAGCGGATTTGCCTGCAAGCCGATAAAAACGCGACTAAGGCCGAGGTGTTCGCGCTGCGCAGCAGCACTCTTTCCGATGAGGTGCGCGATGGCTTGCGCGCTGCCGCACGCATCGCTCTCGACGCTCGCACGTCGATCGAAGCGAGCCTGAAGGATCGCGACGCGCTCGCCAGCTCGGAAGAAATCACCGCTCCAGGCGAAATACGGACGGCGCGATCGCACAACAATGTGCAGGCAGTCGCATCGGACGACGTTGTCGTCGACGAATCGCTGCAGTTCGTCAATGGTTATGGCGGGTTCCACGAGAGAAATCGTGAATATTCCATCACCTTGACCGATGGCGAATGTACGCCGTTGCCATGGATCAACGTCGTCGCCAATGCCGAGTTCGGATTTTTCATGTCGGCCGAAGGCGGCGGCAATACCTGGTCGCAGAACAGTCAGCAGAATCCGCTGACACCGTGGCCGAACGACCCGGTCAGCGATACGCCGCACGACGTCTTGTACCTACGCGATGA
>JBDTOS010000333.1:0-3330 GCA_039933095.1 Dokdonella sp. | reverse complement strand
CGGCCACTTCGACAATCCCGGTGGAGTCGGCAAGCGCCAGCAACCAGTTGACCTCCACCTGCACGCGTCGATGGATCAGGCCGAATTCACTGAAGATCGGGCGCAAGGCCTCGGTCTTGCCGGCATAGCGTCCATCGAGCGGAGAAATGGCAAGCAACTCGTGACTCATCGTATCTCTCGTCAGTCGGATGATGGAAGGCGCGGATGCACCGTGATCGCCTGGGCGCGCGCGCCGCGCATGGTGCGCACGGTGAGATCGAAATCCTCGAACTCCAGAGTTTCACCTTCGCTCGGCAATCGTTCCAGTCGGTGAATGATAAGGCCGCCAACCGAGTTGATATCGTCGGGCGAATCGATGTCGAGACCGAGCAGGCGCTCCAGACGGAATATCGGCAATCCGCCGGAAATCGAGAATGAACCATCGGCAGCGCGCTGCGGCGCATCGGTCGAGCTGCGCCGGTGCTCGTCCTCGATATCGCCGACGATGATCTCGATGACATCCTCAAGGGTGAAAAAACCCACCACGCGGCCGGAGTCTTCGATTCCCAGCGCCATGTGCGTCTGGCCCTTGCGGAAGCGGCGCATGATGTCGAGCACCGGCGTTTCGAGCGGCACGACGACGGCCGGGCGCAGCAACGCTTCCATGACTCGCGTGTCATTGCTGTCGGTGTCACTTTCGCCAGCGGTCGGAGCGTCGACAACCTTGTGATCGGCGAACGCGTGCAGCAGGTCCTTGGCATGTAGGATGCCGCGCACCGTTTCCATCTCGGCATCGAACCACGGATAGCGGCTGTAGCGCGAGCGGCGAAATTCAGCAAGCACCTGCTCGCGACTCATGCCGTCGTGGAGCGCGACCAGCTGATCGCGCGTGCGCAGCAAATCACCCGCTACCAGCTCGGGCAGTTCGAGCGCGTGACTCATCATCGTGAACTCGTCGCCGCCGCGCGCAGCGCGTTTGCTGTGCAGGATCAGCTTGATCTCGTCGCGCGAGAAATGCTGGTCGCCGTGCGGATCGCGCTCGCCAAGTCCGGCCAGTTCGAGCATCGCATTGGCGCTGGCATTGAGCAGGCGAATCGCCGGATACATGAGCCAGTAGAACGCGTACAGTGGTGCGGCGGTCCACAGCGACACGCGGCTCGGCATGCGGATCGCCAATGATTTCGGCGCGAGTTCGCCAAGCACGATGTGCAGGAATGAAATGATGAAGAAGGCGACCGCAATCGAAATTCCGTGCCGGGTTTCGTCGCTGACACCGCCAATCAGCGTGAATAGCGGATTGAGCAGCAGTGCGAATGCCGGTTCGCCGATCCAGCCCAGTGCCAGCGATGCGAGCGTGATGCCTAGCTGACAGGCCGACAGATAGGTGTCGAGATGGCCATGCACATTGCCGAGTACCCGACCGCGCCAGCCGTTGTTCGCGGCGAGTGCGATGGACTGGGTACGGCGCAACTTGACCAGCGCGAATTCGGCCGCAACAAAAAAGCCATTCAAGGCGACCAGCGCGAACGCGGCGGCCAGATAAACCAGGTTTTGCAACAGCGCTCCGACGGCGGCAAACGGCAGCGTATTCTAGCATTTGCGCTGTTTTCTGACCGAGCGCGCGCGGCAGAACGTCTATAATCAAAGCCCTGCTCCCGTCACTTCAGGAAACGCATTCAATGAGCGCAGCAACCAAGAGCGCCGTGTCAAAGTCCAAACCATCCAGGACTATCTCGGTCGACGGCGAATTCCGCATCGAACGCGACAGCATGGGCGAATTGAAGGTGCCCGCCGATGCGCTTTACGGCGCGCAAACCCAGCGCGCGGTGCAGAACTTTCCGATTTCCGGTCTGACGATGCCGCGCGAATTCATCCGCGCGCTGGGCTTGATCAAGTCCGCCGCAGCGCAGGTGAATGCCGATCTCGGTCACCTGAAGAAAACCCAGGCCAAGGCGATCCGCAAGGCGGCCGAGCGCGTTGCTGCCGGCGAGTTCGATGCGCAGTTCCCGATCGACGTGTTCCAGACTGGTTCGGCGACTTCGTCGAATATGAATGCGAATGAGGTTATCGCGCATGTCGCTGCGAACGACGGTACCAAGGTGCATCCGAACGACGACGTGAACAACGGCCAGTCGTCGAACGATGTGATTCCGACCGCAATCCAGATCAGCGCCACCATGATGGCGACGGAAAAGCTGTTGCCGGCACTTGAGCACCTGCGCAAAACGCTCGATCGCCGTGCGAAGGAGTTGAAGAAGATCGCCAAGACCGGTCGCACGCATCTGATGGATGCGATGCCGGTAACGTTCGGACAGGAGCTTGGCTGCTGGGCCGCCCAGATTCGGTCTGGCCAAGAGCGTATCGGCGATGCACTCAAGCGCATGCGCTGTCTGCCGCAAGGGGGTACCGCGGTCGGTACGGGCGTCAATGCGGATGCCGAACTCGGTCCACGCATCGCTGCGGAGTTGTCGCGCATGACCGGCGTCAAGTTCGAGTCGGCCGGCAATTACTTCGAAGGCATCAGCTCACAGGACGCCGCAGTCGAACTCTCTGGGCAACTCAAGACCCTTGCATGTTCGCTGATGAAGATCGCGAATGACTTGCGCTGGATGAACTCCGGTCCGCTCGCAGGTTTGGGCGAAATCGAATTGCCGGCCTTGCAGCCGGGTTCGTCGATCATGCCCGGCAAGGTCAACCCCGTCGTTCCGGAAGCAGTGACGATGATTTGCGCGCAGGTGATCGGCAACGACACGACGATCACGATTGGCGGGCAGAGCGGCAATTTCCAGCTCAACGTCATGTTGCCGGTAATCGCCTACAACCTGCTGCAATCGATCGAGATTCTTGCCAATGGATCGCGTGTCCTGGCCGATAGCGCGATTGCAGGATTCAGCGTGCGCAAGGATCGCATCGCCGAAGCCTTGAACCGCAACCCGATCCTGGTGACCGCGTTGAATCCGGTCATCGGTTATGAAAAAGGTGCGGCAACTGCGAAGCAGGCCTACAAACAGGGCCGGCCGATTCTCGATGTCGCACTCGAAACGACTGGCCTGCCGCGCAAGAAGCTCGAAGCACTGCTTGATCCGCTGGAACTGACCAAGGGTGGTGCGCATGGCGGGTCGGGCGGAGGCTGACGCGGTCAAGAATCATGCAAACAAGAAACCCGCCAGTTGGCGGGTTTCTTGTTTCGCGGCTGCACTCACGCCGTGTGATTCAGCGGCAGCGCGAGCGATTGAACAACATCAAACCGACGTTTCGATCCGCCGCCGCCGTAGCCATACGGCTGCAACCAGCATCGCCAACCCAACCACGGCGCCGATCCACAGTTGCGGCGTCGCGAGTACATCGGCG
>JBDTOS010000332.1:0-3344 GCA_039933095.1 Dokdonella sp. | reverse complement strand
GCCATCGCTTGGCCTTAGCGATCAATTCGGCGCTGTCGATATCGACCAATTGACGATCACGAAGTTTGCGCGAACCGGCAATCCAGACATCGCTGACGTGCTGACGCCCGCAGGCGTAGATCAGCTGCGAGATCACTTCATAGATCGGCTGGGTCTCAAGATCGGAGAGACACACCGCGGTCAGGTCCGCCTGTTTGCCAAGTTCGATCGAACCGATGCGGTCGTTCCAGCCGAGCGCGGTCGCGCCGCCGAGTGTGGCCGCGTGCAGCGTGCTCGGCGCATCGAGCGCACGCGCATCGTTGGCGACACCCTTGGCGAGCAGCGCGGCGGTGCGCATTTCACCGAACATGTCGAGATCGTTGTTGCTCGCGCAGCCATCGGTGCCGAGTGCAAGGGTGACACCGGCTTGGCGCAAGGATTCGGCGGGACAGAATCCGCTGGCGAGTTTCAGGTTCGATTCCGGGCAGTGCACGACGGAGACTCCAGATTCAGCGCATTGGGCAATCTCGCTATCGAGCAACTGGGTCATGTGCACGGCGATCAGGTGATCGTTGATCAGCCCGAGCGAACGCAGGCGCTGGAACGGACGTACGCCGTGATCGCGCTTGCTATCCTCGACCTCCTGTGCGGTTTCGTGGACGTGGATATGCACCGGCAGATCGAGCTGGTCAGAGAGCATGCGAATGCGCTCGAAGCTCTCGTTGGCGACCGTGTACGGTGCGTGCGGCGCAAATGCAGTGCCGATCAATGCCTCGCCCTTGAATTCGTCATGGACGATGAGCGCCTTGTCGAAATACTCGTCGCGGGTTTTCGCCCAGGCGCTCGGAAACTCGATGATCGGCAGACCGACCATCGCTCGAAAGCCGGCGCGTCGATAGCACGCGGCCTGCACGTCGGAAAAGAAATAGTTCTCGTTGCAGCAGGTGGTGCCGCCACGCAGCATCTCGGCAATCGCGAGTTCGACGCCATCGCGCACGAACTCTGGCCCCATCACGCGCGCCTCGGCCGGCCAGATGTGTTCGCTGAGCCAGCGCATCAGTGGCAGATCGTCGGCCAGCCCACGCATCAGGGTCATCGGGTTGTGCGTGTGCGCGTTGATCAGACCCGGGATCAACGCGTGATCGGAAAGCTGCACGATCTCACGTGGGGCAAACCTTGCGCGGGCGACAGTGATCGGCAACAGCGCGATGATCGTGTCGCCATTGACAGCTACCGCGTGATGTTCAAGCACGGCAGCATGCGGAACCACCGGCACTACCCAGCGCGCTTCGATCAGCACATCAATGGATTGTGGCGTCACCTCGGTCACAGGAATTTCATCAGCGCTTTGGAGCAGTTCGCAATACCGAGTTACTTGGCGCGACCCACATACTCGCCAGTGCGCGTATCGACCCTGACGATTTCGCCCTGATTGACGAACAGCGGCACGCGCACGACCGCGCCGGTTTCAAGTTTGGCTGGCTTGCCACCGCCGCCTGATGTATCACCGCGTACGCCGGGGTCGGTTTCGGTGATCGTCAATTCGACAAAGTTCGGCGCTGCGACGGTCAGTGGCGCGCCGTTCCACAAGGTCACAATCACGGCCTCGTTACCCTTGAGCCATTTCGCCGATTCGCCCACGGCCTTCTGATCGGCAGCGATCTGCTCGTGCGTTTCCGGATGCATGAAATGCCAGAACTCGCCATCGGAATAGAGAAACTCCATGTCGGTGTCCATGACATCGGCGCCTTCGACGGTGTCGGTCGATTTCATCGTCATCTCGACCGTGCGGCCATTGGTGAGATTGCGATATTTGACGCGGGTGAAGGCTTGTCCCTTGCCGGGCTTGATGAAGTCGGTGTCGATGATCGTGCATGGATAGTTGTCCACGATGATCTTCAAGCCGTTCTTGACGTCGTTCATGCCATACGAGGCCATAGGGCGCTCCTGATATGTTGTTCTGATGATGATGGTCGTCGCGCGCAATGCATATGCGCAGGACGGTGCCCTTGGGAGGACGGTGAACTAGAATGGCGGCCGATGATGCATGACGCCAAGAAATCTGGTCGCCGATGATACCTGCTAACCACCGCGCCAGTCAGCCTGTGCGCTGGCAACAGCTATGGCGCGATGCGGTCATCGACCCTTTGGAACTGTTGCGCTTGCTCGGTCTCGAAGCGCATGCCGACGAATTGCTCGCGCCCGGTGACAGCGGATTTCCGCTGCGCGTGCCGCGCGGATTTATTGCTCGTATGCGCCGTGGCGATCCGCGCGACCCCCTGTTGCTGCAAGTGTTACCGGTGGCGGCCGAACTCGATCAGGTTCCGAGCTTCGGCAGCGATGCGGTCGGCGATCTCGAAGCGCGAACGGCACACGGCGTGTTGCAGAAGTACAGCGGGCGCGCCCTGCTGATCGCAACCGGATCCTGCGCCGTGCATTGCCGCTACTGTTTTCGTCGGCATTTCCCGTATACCGACGAGACAGCCGCAGCGAGCCAATGGCAGGAAGCGCTGGCTCAGGTGCGCGCCGATCCGACAATCAGCGAATTGATCCTGTCCGGCGGCGATCCGCTGTCGCTGGCGACGCACAAATTGCGCGAATTGACCGATGCGCTCGCAGCCGTTCCGCACGTTATTCGATTGCGTATCCATACGCGCTTACCGGTTGTGCTTCCCGAACGCGTCGATGCCGAACTGACCGACTGGCTGCGCAGCCTGCGCGTGCAATGCGTCGTGGTCATCCATGCCAATCATGCCAACGAGATCGACGGGTCAGTTGCGGATGCCTGCGCCCGTTTGCGCGAGGCGGGCGCCATCCTGTTGAATCAATCCGTGCTGTTGCGCGGAGTCAACGATAGCTCTGCGGCCTTGGCTGATTTGTCTGAGCGTCTGATCGCCATCGGCGTTTTGCCTTACTACCTGCATCAACTCGACAAGGTGCAGGGTGCCGCGCATTTCGAGGTATCCGACAGCGAGGCACTGGTGCTGATCGAGGCGCTGCGAACGCGCCTGCCTGGTTATCTGGTCCCGCGCCTGGTCCGCGAAATTCCTGGCGCACCTGGCAAAACCCCGATCTCTGAACAGGGGCATGCGGCAGCCCATTCCCCGTAGGTCGCATCTCGGATGCGACTTGGAGCATGCCCCAATCGACTAGCACTCGGCGCATCCCAAGCGGCGCATCCGAGATGCGCCCTACGAACGCTCGACAATCGCCCGATCGGCTACAACGCTTCTCGCGACCGTGCCGCCGATTTCCGGCGACGCAGATACGCGATTCCGCACAAGCCGAGCAATGCGGCGAGGAACGCTGCGACGTAGCCGGTTGGGCCCGGTAGCGGCACATATCCGGAACCCTCCGGAACGGCT
>JBDTOS010000331.1:0-3353 GCA_039933095.1 Dokdonella sp. | reverse complement strand
GTATCTTTCATCGGAGATCATCCCAGGAGGGAGCGCATGACGACCATGGACACATCAAAAAGCCGTAGGACTCGCGCCTGCGAAATCCTGATCACCCTCGTAGCGATGTTGATCGTCGGCAACGTCGCCGCCCAATGCACCTATCGCGGCGCTCCGTGGCCGACCATGACGAGCTTCACTCCGGCCAATCCCGATGCCGGCGAGTCGATCAAGATGCAGTTGGATCCGATGTGCACTTGCACGATGGGCAGCGCGGTCAGCGTTTCCGGGCATGACGTGTACGTGACCGGAAATTTCGCCGATTTTTCCGGCGTGGCCGTCAGCCCTCCGCCGTACATATATCCGTTCGCATTGACGCCGCTGCCGGCCGGCAACTACCGCGTGCATCTGCAACTGACGCAGAACGGTGCGATGTGCCCGGAAGTCGTTACACCGCTCGTTGTCGGTGATGGCACCGCCGCGCCGATTCCGACGCCCGCGAACGGACGCTGGCTGCTCGCGTCGCTGATCGGTGGCTTCGTAGCGCTCGCCTTGGCCTACAAGCGGCGCCGCAGTTCGTAGGGCGCATCTTGGATGCGCCGATTGGCGCCGTCGCGACGATGCGCCGACTGCCGGAAGCTCCAAGTCGCATCCGAGATGCGACCTACGGGGCTTGATCTACGCACGGTGCCGCAGTTCGTAGGGCGCATCTTGGATGCGCCGATTGCTGCGAGGATGCGTCGACTATCGCGACGATGGGCCGACTGTCGGAAGCTCCTGACTCAGATGGTCTTATAGATGGAATCGAGCGTATGACCGGAACTAATCCGAACTTCCCTGATGGGGCGGGATATTCTATGTTGGAGCTCCCGACGGGACCTCCTTATTGATAGTGAGATATCTGTGATCGCGTCTATGGCTAATATTTGTGTTCGGATGTATAGGAGATAGATCATGGGCAGCAGGTCGGTTCGCTGGACGCTATTTCTTGGTTCCATGATTTGTCTTATCTGGAACTGTTCGGCATTTGCGCAATGCACTTACCAATTTTCGCCGTGGCCGCAGAGCGGGAGCTTTGATCCGCCGCATCCGGCTGCGAACGAGCCAGTCACCCTCACTCTTGGACCCGCGTGTTCGTGTTCGCTGGACATGATTCAAGTCTCACATTCCGGGAACGATACGATAGTGTCAGGCGACTTTATTGACGGGTTTGGATTTCACCCTCCGCCGCAGACGATTCTGGTGCCGCTGGGAGGCCTTTCCGCCGGAAATCACGTTGTGCGACTGCGGATGAGCCAAGGCGCGTTCATAACCTGCCCAGAGGTTACTTATCCTCTGGTCGTTGGCGGCGGTTCCTTAGCGCCGCCCGTCGATATTCCAACGCTGCGCTTTTGGGGGACAGGTCTGCTTGGAATATTGCTGGCGCTGGGCGGTGTGGCGGTCATGCGCCGACGCCACTTGCGGTCCTGAGAGTGCTACGCGTAGTCAGTTACCGCCGGTTTCCTTCAGCGCAATCGCCGCGACGCCGTTTTCCGCCAGCGTGCGCTTGGCGATTTCGAGTTCGCTCGCACTCGGATACGGGCCGGCGCGGACGCGGTTCCAGGATTTGCCGTTGATCGTCACGGGTTGAATCTGCACCGCGAAGCCGAGCAATGCTAGCTTGGCTTTTGCCTCGTCGGCTTTGCGCGGATCGTCGTAGGAACCGACTTGCAAGATATAGCGTCCGTTGATCGTTGTCGGTGTGGGCGTATCGGTGGCCGGCGTTGCAGTTGCAGGATTGGCCGTCGCGAGTTGCTCGGCGCGTGCCTTGGCTGAAAGCTCAGCGTCTGGAATGACGACTTCCATTTCCGGCAGCACCGAATAGAAATCGTAATTGTTGCGCTTCTTCGGCGGTGCTTCGGCGACGGCAGGCTCGGTTTGCGGGGGCGCGCTCGCCTCGGGATTCGGCTGCGGCAGATTGTTCTTGCGCAGCAGCGGCGCCCATTCGCGGCCGAACATAACGGCCATCAACACCACGCCGAGCAGCACGCCGATACCGAGCCAGGCCCAGACCGGCCACGGTGCGCGCGTGCTGCCGCGAGTGGCTTGTCGGGTGCGTTTTTTCTGCGCCATCAATATCTCCAATACTTGAAGTTGCTACATGCTCTGCGGGGCGGAGACCCCGAGCAGATCGAGGCCGTTGACGAGCACCTGCCGGGTTGCGTCGGCAAGCACCAGACGCGCATCGCGCAGATCAGCGTCCTCGACCAGAACCTGATGTGTGTTGTAGCAGGCATGGAACGCCGCCGCCAGATCGCGCAGGTAATTCGCGATGATTTGCGGATCGAGATTCGCTGCGGCGAGGTCGACCACTTCGGGATATTTCGAGATTTCCACGATCAACGCGAGTTCGTGTTCCTCGCTCAGACGATCGAGATGGTTAAGACCATTTTCGCGATTCCAAACCAGACCGCGCTCCGCCAGTTGACGATTCACGCTGCACACGCGTGCATGCGCATACTGGATGTAATAGACCGGATTGTCGTTGCTCTGTGAACGCGCCAGATCGATATCGAACACGAGTTGCGAATCGGATTTGCGCGCGAGCAGGAAATAGCGCGTCGCGTCGCGACCGACTTCATCGATCAGATCACGCAGGGTCAGATAACTGCCGGCACGCTTGGACAGCTTCACCTCGCTGCCGCCGCGCATGACCGTGACCATCTGATGCAGCACATACTCGGGCCAATCCTGCGGAATGCCGACATCGAGCGCGCGCAAGCCGGCGCGCACGCGCGCCAGCGAACCGTGATGATCGGCACCGAGCTCGGTGATTGCGCGCCCGTAACCGCGCTGCCATTTGCTCAGGTGATAGGCGACATCCGGCACGAAATAGGTGTAGCTGCCGTCTGACTTGCGCATGACGCGATCCTTGTCATCGCCGAACTCGGTACTGCGCAACCAGAGCGCGCCGTCCTTCTCGTAGGTGCGACCTTCGGCGATCAGCGTGTTGACGGTTTCCGCAACCTTGCCGTCGCCGTACAAGGAAGACTCGAGGTAATAGACATCGAACTCAACGCCGAATGCGGCGAGGTCGAGGGTTTGTTCGCGGCGCAGGCTGGCGACGGCGAAGCGGCGAATCGCGTCGAGATCGTCGGCGTTGCCGCTCGCCGTGATCGTGTGACCGTCCGATTCGACCGATTCGCCAGCGAGAAACGCGCGCGCGACATCGCTGACGTAATCGCCGCGATAGCCGTCATTCGGCCAACCCGGTTGCTCCGGCTCGATGCCCTTGCAACGCGCCTGCACCGACAAGGCAAGGTTGTCGATCTGAGCGCCGGCATCGTTGTAGTAGAACTCGCGCGCGACGTTCCAGCCGGTTGCTTCAAGCAGGC
>JBDTOS010000330.1:0-3354 GCA_039933095.1 Dokdonella sp. | reverse complement strand
CAAGTGACTGTTAATCACTGGGTCGGCGGTTCGAGTCCGTCTCGGGGAGCCAGTATTCGTGCGGTCTGTAGAGATACAGACCGTTTTTTTTGTTCGAAAAGTACACAATAGCGATACTTGGCGCTGATGCCTGAGAGCGAAGTTTGTTGCTCTTCCGGAATCTGTCGAATGGAATATTCTTCACGCGTTCGGCCACCTGCAACGACATCGCCTTGTTTAGCGCGAGATGCAGGCACCAATCTGCTTGCCTCAATGGCGCATGAAAACAGGTACGTCGGCATTCGCAGAGTAGGTGCCAGGTCGATCCGCCGAATGTCGATTCGCTGAATCGACTGCACCCATAAGCACCCATACCGGCATATCGACATTGTTCGCCATGGCCACCGCACGCAGCGCCTCGCCAGCCCGCTCATGGTCCGTGGCTGCGCATTCACCACCGGGCGTCCATCAATTGAAATCGCCCACGGGTAACCATGGTGTCGCGCCTGTTCAGACGAATGCAGGCAGGATCATCTCGTTGCTGCTTTTGACAAGGATCAATATGCAACCATCCGCAAGGAGCGATGCTGAAATCCCAACCGGAGTACGAAGCCATGGCCAAGAACGTGAAATCTCCAGCAACCCCGCGCAAGACTGCCGGCGCAAGGTCGCGGTCCACCGCAAAGACGCCTGCGAGCAGGAAACCGTCCGGAAAGGCACGCACACCTGTTGCTGCGCCCGCAGCGACCCGCAAGCCGGCAAAGGTCGCAAAATCGGTGGACGTCCGCAGCAAGCTCCCGAGAGTGCGCACAGCTGCCGCAAAACCGACTTCATCGCCGCGAGTCGCGAAATCGTCTGCACGTATCAATCCGCTGATTTCTGCCCCGCCATCGGCAGACTCGCCGCATTGGACCGAAATCCTCAAAGACGGCACCCACGTCATCATTCGGCCGATCCGCAAGGCCGATGCGGCCCTTGAACGCGCGTTCTTCAAGCGGCTGTCCCCCGAGGCCCGCCACATGCGCTTTCTGGGCCAGATGAATGAACCAAGCGATGAATTGTTGAAATGCCTCACCGACATCGACTATCGCCGCGATATCGCATTCATCGCGCTGGTCCACCGTGATAACGAGAAGAAGGAAATCGGCGTTGCCCGCTACGGGACCAACGATGACGGGACAATCTGCGAGTGCGCTGTAACGGTCAGCGACGAGTGGCAAAAGAAAGGTCTCGGCAGCGTGCTCATGCGTCATTTGATTGAAGTCGCGCGCGCACAAGGTGTGCAAACCATGATTTCGCTCGATGCAGCCGGCAACCTTGCAATGCGCGACCTCGCCCGATTCCTCGGCTTTCGCCGCAAGGTCGATCCGAACGATGCGACCCAGGTAATTCATACACTGACGCTTTAGCAAGTCTCGGATTGCCGCGCTGAACATCGACACTACCCTCGTGCGGGTTAACGTCGATCGGGGAAACACCGGTTCTGAATGCGGTTGAGGGCCTGTGTGGGGTAGCGCACATACAGACGAGGCAAAGAAGTGCATGTTCGTTCGTTCAGAGAACGCGATTCCTATGTGGAACGAGCCGAACCTTTTAAACGCACTGTTGTGCTTCCGCGGAGAGAACCAGTTGTGAAAACCGCTCGATCGCTGCCGGCTTCCGCGCCCGTATTGGCGTCCGCAGGCATGACTGGTTTCAATCGGACCATTGACCTGGGCGCATCAGGCGGGCGCATGGCAACTCAGCGGCACGATCAGCGACTTACGCGAACCGACAGGGTACTCGGATGACATCCGCTGATTCGTTTGTCGCTCCATCGAGCGCGATGAGCGGAGAACGATGGGAGTCCACGATTTGCATTCAGGGAATCTTTGAACGAAAGGTGTTGCGATGACTGTCAACAAAGAAAACTTCAAACCGGTGTCTCCTGGCGGGAATTCTGTCGACACCAGCGGCCTCGCCGACAGGAAGCACGACGAACCTGACACCGATCCAGAACATATGCGTCCACGCCGCTACTCGAGAGCTCATGAAGTGCTCGATGCGAGCAGCAGTCGACAGTGGGCCTGGATGAAAGATTGAGGAAATTCCAGCGCGGCGAGCCTGTGTGCGCCAGCGCACATACAGCACCAGTAAATCAGTGCACGTTTAGCCGTTCAGGAAGCACGACTCTTCACTGAACCTGTAGTTTGTTGGTGGAAAGTCGATTTCCTACGGAAAGGAACGACATGAAAGCAGCCCGCGTACCCGCACCCGCTGTGCCCATCAAGGCGAGCACGGGCGTCGTTGGATTCGATGAGATTACTGGCGGTGGATTGCCGCGCGGCCGCACCACCCTTCTGGTGGGCGGACCCGGTTCCGGCAAGACCATTCTTTCACTGCAATTCCTCGTGCACGGCGCAGTGCATTGCGGCGAGCCGGGTATCTTTGTGGCCTTCGAGGAGACCTCGAAGCGCGTCATGGACAATGCTGCAGGATTCGGCTGGAAGCTCGCCGAATTGAAACGAAACAGGCTGTATTTCCTGGATGCCCAGCCGACTCCCGATCTGGTCAAGTCGGGGGATTTCGATCTTGCGGGAATGTTGGCCGCGCTTGCCATCCAGGCAACGGAAATGAAGGCCAAGCGCATTGTGTTTGATGCGCTCGACATGGTGTTGGCCCTGCTACCCGACGCCGCATCGAAAAGACGCGAAATCTACCGCCTGCACGAATGGCTTATAGCACACAGCCTGACCGCCATCATCACGGCCAAATCCGACTCCGACGAGACGAGTTCCATCGGCCAACAGCCATTCCGCTCCATGCTGTTCATGGTGGATTGCGCGGTGATCCTCAAGCACGACATGGTTCTGGGTGTTTCGCAACGCAACCTGCGAATACAGAAATATCGCGGCACCAGTTTCGATGAGAACGAATCGCCGTTCTTGATCGGCAAGAGCGGATTCGAGGTCGCCATCTTGCGCACCCCTCTTCATGCAGAGGTGACGTCAATCAGAGAGCGTGTTTCGAGCGGCGTGGCTCGCCTCGATACCATGCTGGGTGGTGGCTACTACCGCGGAGCTACAGTCTTGGTTACCGGTATTTCCGGCACGGCCAAGACAACGCTCGGTGGGGCGTTCACGCAAGCGGCCTGTGCGCGCGGCGAACGTACCTTGTTTGTGAGTTTTGACTCCGACGGTTTTGAGGTAGTCCGCAATCTGGCCTCGGTGGGCATGCAGCTCGACCAATACGTGAAAAACGGATGTCTGCGCATGATCTCTGCGCGCACAATTGCCGGCAGCGCCGAGATTTTCCTGATGCGCATCAAGGCGCTCGCGGAAGAGCATGGCGCACGTAGCCTGGTGATCGATCCGGTATCGACGTTGTCCAAGTCTG
>JBDTOS010000329.1:0-3360 GCA_039933095.1 Dokdonella sp. | reverse complement strand
CGTATCCAGTGCGAAACGGATACGCAACGCGAGATTGATGTTGAAGCCGGAATTGTCCGATTCCTGTCCTATACCTGTCCGAGTTCGCCGCGCCTCATCCAGACGAACGACGGCTTCCTCGCCCCGTCCCATTTCCAGCAGCGCCAGCGCCAGCGACTCGCGAATGGTCGCTGTGAATAGCGTGCCGGGATTATGGCGATCAACGATCGCCAAGGCCGTGGTCATGTCGCTCAGTCCCTGGTCTAGAATTCCCGCCTGCGCCTCCATTTTTCCTGCTAAAAAAAAGATCGCCGGTGTATGAAACGAATCATCCAGACCGCGAATCCGCAAGATCAATTGCTTCGCTTCTGCCATCAGGGCGAGTGCCTCCTGGCAACGCCCCGTATTGAATTCAAGCGACGCCAACTGCATTTGTGCGCGCGCCACATCGACACTTTCCGCGCCGCTGATCGCCAAGGACAAGGCCAAGGCGCGGCGTGCGCTTTGCTCGGCTGCCACGAATTCGCGCGCGTTGGACAGAGTCTCCGCACGCTGATAGTTCATGTAGATCAATTGCGGATCACGCTCTGATCCTGTTCGTTCCGTGATCGCGATCGCCTTGTCGAGCGATGCGGCGGCATCGTGCAGTTGCCCGCTATAAGATTCGATCAAGCCCTGCATGTACCAGGCTTCGCCGAGTTCCTTCGATTCGGGCCACTGTGCATGAAGTGCAACGCTACGCCGCGCGTAGCCCAGCGCACGCGGCATATCGCTGATCTGGAAAAATTCCGCTTCCGCTTGCAGCAATCGAGCGCGGGCGGGTGAGTCAAAATCACGGCGGCGATCGAGAATCGCATTGGCTTCAATGAGTACCGCCTCGCGTTCGTTGCGTGCATTCCTCGCGCCGTGCATCGCAATTCCAAGCAGGGTCAGTGCATCGGCAAGCTCGACCGAATCAGCGCCATGCAAGCGGCGCTCTATCGCGACCGCCTGTTGGCGCATCCCGGTTGCCTGGTCTAACAAAGCCAGGTTGTCGTAAAGCCGAGCCAGCACATCGAGCAGGGTGAGCTTGGTCTGCGGGGTGTCACCAAGTGCTGAACTGATTTTGCTTGCGCCGATATCCAGCAAATCGCGCGCGCTGGTCTGACGCGCCTTGACCGGATCGGGCTGATCGCTGGAATTCGCTCGAAAAATGTCGATCAGGAAATTCTGAACTGCGGTCGCACGATCAGCTTGTTGTTGAGCACGTTGCGCCTGCCATAGAGTTCCGGCGAAGCCCAGTGCAAGCGCGGCGAGCAATACAGCTACACCTGCAACAGCCCAGCGATTGCGGTGCAAAAAACGACCGATCGCATAGCTTCGCTGCCCGGCGCGTGCCGCGATCGGCTCACTCGCAAGATGACGCTCGATATCGAGCTTCAGTGCGTTGACGGTTGCATAGCGGTGCTGCGGCTCACGCCGCAAACAGACAGCGATGATCGCATCGAGATCGCCGCGCAGCAGTTTTGCCGGAACCGGCGCAGCCGCCGACGTCTCGGCGACGATGCTGGCGCGCGGAGCCGGCGTGTCCAGCAGGGTTCGCAGCGCACGCTGCACGGGCTGGTCCTGTAACTGCCAAGGGCGTTCGCCGCACATCAACTCGAACAACAGCACGCCGATGGCATGGACATCGGTCGCGGTGGTCACCGGCTCACCGGCCAATTGCTCGGGTGCACAGTAGTCCGGTGTCAACGGACGCTGGTTCGCGAGAGTCTCGATCCCGCCACTCCAGTTGCCGGGATCGAGCAATTTTGCAATGCCGAAATCGAGCAGATGCACCCGCCCTTCGCGATCGACCAGGATGTTCGACGGTTTAAGATCGCGATGCACAACCAGATTACGGTGCGCGTGGGCAACCGCATCGCAGATTTGCAGGACCACATCGAGGCGCCTGGCGAAGGGGCTCGCATTTGCAGCGCACCAGGCGACCAGAGATTCGCCGTCGACATATTCCATCACCGCATACGGTTGCTCCTGTTCAGTCATCCCTCCGTCAAGCAGGTGGGCAATGCCGGGATGATCGAGACGCGCGAGAATCTCGCGCTCGGCGCGGAAGCGTTCGAGCGAACCCGGCGCGGAAATACGCAGCAGCTTGAGTGCTGCCCGTTGTTGGTAGTGATCGTCTGCGCGTTCGACTTCATAGACTTCGCTCATCCCGCCGCGGCCGATCAGGCGCACGACGCGCCAGACATCGACGACAGCCCCAGGTGTCAAGGCAGATTCTTCGATACTTCGGTCCGCCGTCCGCTGAACTGCCTCGGGACGCCGACCGAGGAAATCACCGCTGTTGTCGGAAGCCTGCAACAGGGTTTCAACTTCCGTGCTCAGCGCGGGATCATCGGCGCATTCCCTCAGAAGCAAGGCAGCGCGCTGCTCTGCCGTCAACGGCAGGGTTGCCTCGAATAATTGGCCGACCCGCACCCAGCGCTCGCCCATCGTTAGCCCGCCGACTCACGTTGCGTAGCGGCCAGCATAGTTCAAGGCGTTTCAACTGGCACGGGTCGTCGGCTCCGGGAGAATTCCCGACACACCAGAAATTATTTTTGCGGTGAATGGCGGGATCCGTCGCCAAACGCTGTTTTTACCCCATGCAGAGGGCTTGCATCGAATCCGCAAACGCAGGTCACCCTTGAGCAAGGAGTTAGGACAGTGCAACGAAATATTCTTGGTAGTTCTCGTTTCAGCACCACCACCCTTCATTGCTTTCTGTTGCTGCTGGCTTTCGCGTTGCTGCCAGCGCTCTGTGCCGCGCAGAGCGCCGATGATGGCTACGATCCGAATGCGAGCAACACTGTCCTGACGCTGGCGGTGCAGCCGGATGGCAAGCTCCTCGTCGGGGGTGATTTCACGACGATCGCCGGGACGACGCGCTTCCGCCTGACGCGGCTTAATGCCGACGGCGGTGTGGATACTGGCTTTGCCGCTACAAGCGTCAACAGTTCGATTTTCGCCATCGCGGTGCAAGCGAACGGACAAATCGTGATCGGCGGCAGCTTTACCCAAGTCGGCGCAAGCGCGCGCAATCGCATCGCACGGCTGAATGCCGATGGCAGCCTGGACAGTGCGTTCAACCCGGATGCGAACGGCACCGTGTCTGCGCTGGCAGCGCAGCCCGATGGCAAACTGGTGGTGAGCGGCGGTTTCACTGCGATTGTTGGTCAGACGCGCAATTACATCGCGCGACTGAATGCCGATGGCACGCTGGACAGCGCGTTCAACCCGAATGCGAGCGGCGGCGTCATCGCGCTGGCGCTACAGCCCGATGGCAAGCTGGTGGTCGGCGGTCAATTCGCGGTGATCGGCGGTCAGTCGCGCCTCAACATCGCGCGGCTGAATGCCAAT
>JBDTOS010000328.1:0-3362 GCA_039933095.1 Dokdonella sp. | reverse complement strand
CGACCAGGATTTTCATCGTTGCGGAACCTTCATCGTGGCATTGTCCTCAGGGGTTGCCGATGCGAACTTTCAATTGTACCGCAGCCGTCGGCGGCACTCTGTCTCCAGCAACTTCGAAAGCCGGTGCTTGCTACGTGCGGTTTCGCGCTCGCAGCGCTCGCGCATAACGATCCGCCGAACCGGGTGCGTGATCGAAAAACAGCGACGGTTCGACCAGTTCGGTTTCCAGAACACGCGGCGACCCATCTGCTGCACGAATCAGATCGACACGTGCATATAGCAAGGGCTGGGCAAACGGGATCGCATTTAGAACGCGTTGCGCGACCGCCTGCTCATCTGCCGTTGGTGTCCGCGCGCTGATCGCTTCGGCCGCAAACAGCGCGCGTGTCGGGCCTGTGCCACGCTGCAGCAGCGGACCCTTGCGGATCGCATGACTGAATTCGCCTTCGAAGAAAATCAGTGCGGTCTCGCCATTCGTATCGACATCGGAAAAATACGGTTGCAAGAGAACACTGCGCTTCGCTTCGCACAGGCGCTGGACATGCGTCAATGCGCTGACGATGTCGTCGCGGCCGTAGCGCTGCGCGTCGCGCGAGCCGGCGCCGACGCTCGGCTTTACGACAAACTCAGCGGCATTGGCGTGTGCCGAGAGAAAGCGATCGAGCGCTTCCGGCGCATTGTCTGTCGGCTCGACAAAAAAGCTCGGCACTACCGGGACACCAGCGCGGTCGAGTTCTGCCAGATAATGCTTGTCGGTATTCCAGCGAATGACATCAATCGGGTTGAGCAGTGTGGTCACGCCGGCCACATGCCCGGCCCAGCTCAGGAATTCGCCAAGCCGCATCGTGTAGTCCCAGGTCGAACGCAACACGACAAGACCGAATCGCGACCAGTCGATCACGGCATCATCCCAATCGATGATCGAGAAATCGGTCCCGATTGCATCGAGCGCCGCAGACAGCGGGGTGAGATCGTCGTCGAGTTCGCGCGCGGCGGCGGCGGTGACAAGTGCAATCGGCAAGCTCATGAATGGGTTTCCGTCGAGGGATTGGCCGGCGCATTTTCACACGATGTGAATTCGTCTTGCATATAGTGAGCGCGGGGCAATCGGGCTGACGCAGGGCAATCGCCACACCCATGCAAGCGAGTTCCAAATGAAAACTGAAACCCGTTCGACGCTTTCCATACCCTGCAACAATCATCGCTTTTACTCGCTGCCAATCGCGATCGTGGCTCAATTTTTCATTGCTTCGCTTGCGGGCGCCAGCTGCTCGGTAACGAGTCCGGCGGCGACAGCACATTTGGTCGAGTTGTACACGAGTGAGGGTTGCAGTTCCTGCCCGCCAGCGGATCGCTGGTTGCACAACCTGCCAGCGCGCGACGATGTCGTTGCACTCGCATTTCACGTCGATTATTGGGATTCACTCGGCTGGCGCGATCGCTTCGCCGATCCACGTTTCACCGATCGTCAGCGAGCAATGGCGGCGCGTTCGGGCTCCACGACGGTATACACACCGGAAGTTGTACTCGACGGACGTGAATGGCGTCGCTGGCCGTCCGCAGCGCTGCCCGAGTCCTCGGAAAGCGCACCGATTGCGATGACCCTCGATGTCGTACCCGGCAATCCGCTGCGCGCAAGCGTAGCTATCAGCAGTGCGGGTGGTTCGAACGTCGATGACTACGTGACCTACGTAGCACTGACCGAAGACGGACTGTCGAATTCGGTCAAAGCCGGTGAGAACCGCGGTGAGCTGCTGCAACACGATCATGTTGTGCGCGCATTTGCCAGTCCGTCGAATGCCGGTCCCTCAAATGCAGGCCCATCGAAGCCGGCCAAGGCCACCGTGGAACTGGATGCTCCAGCCGATCTGGTGCGCGCGCAAGCATCGGTGGTCGCCTTCGCGCAAAGCACGCGCGATGGCAGCATCGGCCAGGTCGTGCGGTTGCCGCTTGCGACGTGTCCGTCATCTTGATTCGACGGCCTCGTGCTAGTGCGGTGCGCTATTCGCCGTCACGTGGCGTATTCGTCGGCGGCCCATCGAAGCCATCGACGAACACGCGATCGATCACCGTGGTCGTGCCGCGCATGCCACTGGTCAGATTGCCGTGCTGGTCGCAGTAGTAGCCGACGTCACCGAGCCGATCGAAGCGAATCAGCACACTCCACAAGGCCGAACTGGGTGCGCCGTGAGTGGTGCAATCCTGCGCGCAGATGAAGCGGTTGTCGTCTGCGTGCACATTGTGGAGGCCGCCGGTATTCGTGAATCGTACCGAGTCGCCCTGATAGACGGTCAGCGCGGCGGGAGTGAAAGTCATATCGGAATTGGCGGTCACCAGATAGATCGTGGCGTGCGCGGCGGTCCCGAAAACAGCAAGGAGCGCCGACAACGCGACTGCAGCGCACACGTCGCGCGAACAGGCCACGACAGGTATCGGCATCAGCCGAGGAAGCCGAGATTGGCCGATGCGAATCGGCCGATGTTCGGGAAGATGTCGGCGATGCTGCCGCTACTCACACCGAACCAGCGCGCCAGAGTGGCTGCGTATTGATCGACCGCAAGGGTCGGAATGATCTGGCCATACCCGGTCTCGTCGGGATTGCTTGACGGATTGTTGTCGTCGTACGGCGCGAGGGACGGCATGGTTCCGTAGAAGCGTTGGCCGACGACGGCATCGCCGACCACGAAATGATGTCCGCCCCAACCGTGATCGGTGCCGTCGCTATTGACCGAGAGCGAGCGGCCGAAGTCCGAGGCGGTGAATGCGGTCACCTTGTCGGCGACATTCAACTCGACCGTCGCCGCATGAAACGCCGCAAGCGCCGCCGACAGCTCGGTCAGATTGTCGTTCTGATCGGACAACTGCGTACTGTGATTGTCGTAGCCCGACGTCGCCACAAAAAACACCTGGCGGCTCATTCCGAGTGCGGCGCGCACGCTGATCAGCTGCGCGACCATCTTCAGTTGATTGCCGAGATCAGTATCGGCGAATGGCGTCGCCAAGGGTGTCGCATTGGCAAGTGCCGTATCGAGCAGTCGATAGTTGGCAATCGAACGTGTCGCCGAATCGGCAAATGCACGTTCGAGCACATGCGCCTGTGTGCCGGGCGAAATCAACGCGTTGTAGGCAACCGCACCGTCGGGATTATCACCACCGATGAGCCACGAATCCGGGCCATCGTCGTGGTAATTCATGCGCGTGACGCCGTACGGGTCCATCGAATATTGATCGACAATCGTGCCGCGCTGGAAGCGATTCGCACCCGACAAGGTAATGCTCATCGGCAATTGCCCGGTATTGCTTGGGTAAAGCAGATCGGCGATGCGCCCGCCCCAACCGTTTGCATTGCCATCGTCCGGACG
>JBDTOS010000327.1:0-3372 GCA_039933095.1 Dokdonella sp. | reverse complement strand
GGCCGCACGCCGACCAGTTGTGCGGCTGGCCACAGCGTGCGCTTCAGCGTGCGTGTAACTGTGCGCCCGCCGGTTTCGTAAACGCTGCCGGAGATGAACGCAGCGATCGGCGCAGTCGGTTTGGTGGTCGGATCGAGCAACGGGATTTCCTGCTCGGTCTTGCCGTGCTCATCAAGTTCAACATCAGCGATGTCCTTGGCTTCCTTCGGCAGATCGATGGTCGGATCGCCGAAGAAGAAATCCTTGTGCGAATCGACCGGATGCTGGTCGGCAGCGAGCGTCAGACGCGCGGTGAAACGATTTCCCGCCGCTGGAGCGCCGTAAAGATAATCAGCCTCGACGTCGAGTTTGAGTGCTTCGCCGGGCTGGATGATTTCCTGCGTACTGGTCAGATCGAGTTTCAGGCGTTCGGGCAGGAATTCCTCGATGCGGAACGTCATGCCTTGTGTCGCTTCCTTGCTGGCCGGATCGAGACGGAATTCGACTTGCCACTTGCCGGTCGGCGCGTCGGATGGAATTTCGCGCGACCAGTCGAAGTAGTTCAATTCCTTCGGATCGAGTTTGGCTTGCGCAAACACGCGGCCATCAGGTTGCTTCAAGGTGACGAACAACGGCTGCGGCTTGATCGCGTTGCCGTCGTAATCGCGCAACAGCGCCGAAAGGCGCACGGTTTCGCCGGGGCGATACAGATCGCGGCCCGACCACGCGAACACATCGAACCATTCCTGCTTGCGCCCGCTGACAGCGAATTCGGACAGGTCGAGGGCAGGCTGGTTGAATGGCAGGAATGACACATCGCGGCCAGCGCGCGCCGTCAGTACGTGTTCGGATTTCAGCACGTACTCAAGCATCGCGTTGCCGCTCGCGTCGGTGGTTCCTTTGGCGACCGTCTCGCCTTTCTCGTCGACGACGGCGAGTTCGACATTGGCCAATGCCTCACCGGTGGCGAGCGAGGCGGCGTGGACGAACAGATGATCCTTGTAGGCGCGCGTGTGCAGACCGATATCGCTGACGAAGAAGAAGTTGGTTTCGTACTGGTCGCCGAACGTGCCGGCGCGTTTCATTACCGCGAAATACAGGCCGGGCTGTGCAAGCTCGTTGATGTTCTGGATCGGCAGGTACGACAGCGTGCGCTCGTTCTGCTTGCCGGTCAGGGCAAACCGATTTGAATAGACGGAATCGGATATCTGCGCGACCGGCTGACCCTTGCGGCCATACCAGCCATAGTGCGAGTCGAGTTCGTAGGACGAGCGGCGCGCGTTCTTCTGGTAACCGGCGAAGAAGTTCGCGATCTCGTCATCGTGCACGCGCAGGAATTCGACATCGACATCGCTGACGTTGACCGAGACCACCGGCAACCCACGCGTCTCGCGCGCCGGCAACACGCTGCCTTGCGAGGCAAAGCCCACTGCGGGTTCGAGCGGACCGGTATAGACATCCTTGTCGATGTTCTGGCCAATGGTTTTTCCGTCGGCGGCAGCGAGCTCACCCTTGATGTGGACCGCGTAGGTCGCATCGGCCTGGATGAACGGGAAGCTCAGCACCTTGCCGTCTTCGTCGAGCGACCAGCTTCCGGAAACCGTCTCGCCCTTGGAACCGTTGACGACGATCAGAGTGTCGAACGCCTGCGCACCGGCCAGGCGCTGGGTGAATTCGAGATTGAGCGCAAGCTGGCCTTGATACGGGCCGGCACTGGCCGAGGCAAGGGCGAAGCCCTCTGGTTTATTCTCGGCTTTTTCGGCAGCGATCGGCGGCTTCTGGACTTCCGGCACGCCGGTCGGCTTGCGGTCGCAAGCGCCGATGCCGAGTAGAAATATCGCAGTGGAAAGCCCCAGTGCGGCAAGACGTGCCGTGCGCGAATCGAAACCGAACATCGCCATCCCCCAATCCATGATTCGATGGTGGAAGTATAGCGGTCCGGCTGCAGTTAAATGTGGTCAGGCGCGGGCACAATCGGGCGCGTTTGACGCTACGCGAACGCGGCGAGCGGCAGACTCGGTACCGACGCTGTCGATGACTATTGATTTGGCCAGATGAAGTTTGATATGTCTTGTCCGGATTGGACTGTCGCAGCAGATTGCGCTTCCCTTCCCCCTGCGCAGCGGGGGAAGGTGCCGACGGCGGAAGGGGGCGCCTTTGCTCTTGATTGAGCGCAACAAGAAGCGCCCCAATCAGCCCTTCGGGCAGCTTGTTCCGAGTTCAAACATTCTCCAGCCAAATCAATAACGAATGACCTGCACAATCGTCTGGTTTCGCCGTGATCTGCGTCTGGTCGACAATCCGGCGCTCGATGCAGCCGTGCGCAGCGGGCAGCGCATTGTTCCGGTGTACATCCATGCGCCCGAGGAGGAAGCGCCGTGGCCGCCGGGCGCCGCGAGCAACTGGTGGCTGCATCACTCGCTGATTGCGCTGGATGCGGATTTGCGCAAGCACGGCAGCGCCTTGCATGTGGCTCGCGGTCCGACCTTGGCGACGTTGCGGCAACTGGTATCTGCGACCAACGCCGACAGCGTGCATTGGAACCGCCTCTACGAACCCGCCTTGATCGCACGCGACAAGGAGATCAAGGCCGCCTTGCGTGGCGACGGCACGAATGCCGAAAGCCACAACGCAAATCTGTTGTTCGAGCCGTGGACGATCGCCACCAATCAGGACTCGCCGTATCGGGTGTTCACACCGTTCTGGCGCAAGGCGCGCGCGCAACTGGAGCCGCGTCCGCCGATTGATGCGCCGAAGAAAATTGCGTCGCCCGATATTCCCGGCGGACTGTCGATCGACAATCTTGGTTTGCTGCCGACGATTCGCTGGGACAGGCAATTTGGCGATCACTGGCAACCGGGTGAAGCCGGCGCGCAGCGTGCGCTCGACGAGTTCTGCGTCGACGCGCTCGCCGACTATCCGCACGAGCGAGATATTCCGTCGTCGCCGGGGACATCGCGTCTCTCGCCGCATCTGCACTTTGGCGAAATCGGACCGATGCAGATTGTCTGGGCAATCCAGGATCGATTGCGTCACGGGAAAAGTCCCAAGGCCGAGAAGGCAGCCGAGTCGTATATTCGCGAACTCGGCTGGCGCGAGTTCTCGCATCATCTGCTGTTTCATTTCCCGCACATGTCCGACCGCAACCTCGACGATCGATTCAAGGGATTTTCCTGGGCGGCGCAGGACGACGATGTACTGCGTCGGTGGCAGCGCGGCGATACCGGAATCCCAATCATCGATGCCGGCATGCGCGAACTTTGGGCGACCGGCTGGATGCACAACCGCGTGCGCATGCTCGTCGCCTCGTTCCTCACCAAGAACCTCCGCCAGCATTGGCTGCATGGCGCGCGCTGGTTCTGGGACACCCTCGTCGACGCCGACCTCGCCAAC
>JBDTOS010000326.1:0-3399 GCA_039933095.1 Dokdonella sp. | reverse complement strand
CGCCGATGTTCGCCCTGGCATCAAACCGACGCACGCGGTGCAGTCGCTACTCGACAACCCTCTTCCGTCCCCGAGGCGAAACCGCCAACCCGAGGAATACAACGATCGCCTGATTCAGCCGGATAATCTCGGCATCGTTCAAACGACCGACCTTGACTCCGATCTTGCTCTTCGCGACCGTCGTAATCTTGTCGATCATCAAAAAACATGCCGAGCGCAATCCATTGCTCGCACTGGGCTCAACTGGAAGTCGAATGAAATGCGTCGCTGAGTCGCCGTGACTTGTGAGCGGACAAACCGTGATTGAATTGGTCGCATCAAAACTATCGTCCTGGACAATGACGACCGGACGAGGTTTTCCCGAGTAGTCTTTGCCACCCGAAACGATGCAGATATCGCCGCGTTTCATTCATCTTTCCAGCCCGAAATCGCGTCGACAAACGCTTGCTCGTCCGCCTCATGGGTACTCATCGCCACGATCCGGGACTGACGATGCGCCTCGACGCGAAACTTGGCACTGCGCACATCGGGAACCCATATCTGGATGGGTCGCATCCCTTGCTCACGCAGGCGGTCGCGATGCTCGCGCACCTTTGTACGTGATGTCTTCGTTGGTGTGGATGCTGGCATGAGAAATCCATGGGATGGAGGTTACATGTAACCTATCACGGTCACCGCCAAACACCAAGCGCCTGCACTCGACTGGTTCGTCGAATATTCTGCACGTTACAAATCCCGCGCCACCCTAAACCCGATCTGCGCACTGCGCGTGTCCGACGGCGCACTCGTTCGGTACGCCGAACGTATTTGCTCGGGTGCGCTGCCCCATGATCCACCACGCACGACATGACGCTGGCAACCGGGATTGACCCAAGCCTGACTGTCACGCGGCGCGCGCGTGAAGTTATCGTGCCAGCAATCCATCACCCAGTCCGACACGTTGCCCGCCATGTCATACAACCCAAACGCATTCGGCGGGAAGCTCTTGACTGGAGCGGGACCCCAATAACCGTCGCTGTAGTTCGGAAATGCGCGCGACCAGCTGCGCCGACTCGATGATCGATCGCCCTCGCCCGTGAAATTGCCGATCACGCGATCGGGATTGCCGTCGCCCCACGGATAGCGACTGACAGAGCCCGCACGCAATGCATATTCGAATTCGGTCTCGCTCGGCAGTCGGTAGGACTTGCCAGTCTGCTGTGTCAACCAGCCGACGTAGGCGACGGCATCGTTCCACGACACATTGATCACCGGCAAGTTGTCGCCGCCGCGATCGCCATGAAAGTCGTTTTTCCAGTCGACTCCGCGGCGGTCGGACAAGCGACCCGTGTTCTCGTCATAGAAACTCCCTGCACCGATCTTCTCCGCGTCGGTCTTGTAGCCGCTGGCCCTCGCGAAATCGCGAAATTGAGCAACGGTCACATCGGTCTGGCCGAGCGCGAACCCGGTACTGATAGTGACGCGCCGCTGCGGTTCCTCGCTGTCGCGATGGGCTTCCTCATCGGCTGCCGATCCCATGATAAAACCGCCCGTCGGAATCACGACCAAGGCCGGTGCCGCCCCGGAAATGGCAAGAAAATTATCCCGCAGCACCTGCCCAGGTTTGTAACTCGCGTACAGGCGTGCATTGCGAACGCGCTGACTAAAGTCATCGAGTCCGCCTAGGTCGGGGCTGATCGCCTGGGCTTTCTTGGCGAGATCCTCGGCCATATCGGGGTTGCCGCTATCGAGCGCGGATTTGGCCTGGGCGAGCACCATGTCGGCGCGCTGATGGCGAATGCCCTCGATGCGCGCGCGCGTGTCCTGCAAGGCTTGTGAGCCGGGCCGAATCGCCGCTGCGCTCGCAAGAATGCGGTCGGTCTCGGTGAAGTCATCCTGTGCAGCCGCAGCCAGTGCGCGGTCGAGATAACCGCGTTCGACTTTCGCCAAGCCCTGATCCGCGAGCGAGTTGCCCGGATCGATCGTCATCACCTTGCGATAGACCGCGAGCGCAGTGTCGTCGCCGCTGCCCTCGATCTTTCCCTGCTGCAACAGCTCGGCCGCGTGCGCGAGCAGTGGCATTACCTGATGCAGAGTCTTGAGTTCCTCGCGCAGATTCGCCAGCTCATTCTCGGCGTGGGGCAGATCGGCAACCGCAGCAACGTAGCGCTGCGCCGACTCCTCATCGCCGCGTTGCATGGCAGCGATCGCCCAGTCGCGGATCGCGCCACCGAGACGTTTGAGGCCGCTCAATGCCTCGGCATTCTTGGCGTCCTTGTCGAGTACCGCGCGATAGAGCGTGATTGCATTGTTGTCGGGCGGCTCCAGAATCTTGCCCTGCCCTTCGGCGGTGCGAGCGCGCTTGAGTATCGCCGCAACGACCTTGGTCACCGGTGCCGGCGGACCCATCGCGACGGCATCTGCAAACGTGGTGCCGATTTCCTCAGGTGAAGCCGGCACCGTGTCCAGTGGCGCATCAGGAACCGGAAGCTCTGCTGTCCATGGGGTTGAACCCGGCGTTGCTACCGCACTCGCCGCGACCGGTTGTTGTTCCTGCGGCGTCACGTGCAGAATATTCGGAAAGAACCGGTACACCAGCGCCGCGCCGAGCACGATGATGCCGATCGTGCCGCCGATATTCTGCTGCTTGCGGGTGATTTCGGTTCCGGGCATGGCGTATCGGTTAGTCTTTCGCGTGTGACCGCGCGTTGCGCGCCTTGGTTGCACACGTCGTCAGGCTGCGGTTCGGTCCACATTAGGCCAATGCCTGCACCTGCCGCAACCGTTTTTATCCCCGCAAGAATTTCCCACCAACAGAAGGATTCAGCCCCTTGGCCGAATGGATTGGACATGACTCCGCAAATCAGGACGAGCGCCTGAGTCCGATTGCGACCGCCCTGCCGGCGATCGTCGGGCTCGACACCGAGTTCATGCGTGTGGATACGTTCGCGCCGAAACTCGCACTGATACAGATCGAGTTCGACGGCGATGTCGCACTGATCGATCCACTTGCCGATGTCGATTTTTCGCAATTCGGCAGCGCTCTTTCCGATCCGCTGCGAACCTGCATCATGCACAGCGCGAGCGAAGACCTCGAAGCGCTGGTCGGTATTGTTCCAAATGGGCTTGGTCGCCTCTACGACACTCAAATCGCGGCGGCCTTCGCCGGCATGGGTGCCGGACTGAGCTACCAGAAACTGGTGTTTGCGATCACCGGCGTCGAACTGGAAAAAGGCGAAACACGCTCGGATTGGCTGCGCCGACCGTTGAGTGCGAAGCAACTGGAGTACGCCGCGCACGATGTCGAGCACCTGCCCGAAATGCATGCGCAGCTTGGCGAACGCTTGAAGTATCGAGGCTTCGTGCAATGGCATGCGGAGGATTGCGTGCGCATGCTCGAACGCGCCCGCGACAAGGCGC
>JBDTOS010000325.1:0-3418 GCA_039933095.1 Dokdonella sp. | reverse complement strand
CGCTCAAGCGCGAACTCGACGATGTGGCCAAGGAATATTCCGCGCTCAGCGACAAGTCCCTGTCGCCGATCAACGCCGGACTGAAGGCCAAAGGCCTGCCGGAAATCGGTGCGCCGCCATCAGCTCAGAAACAAGCGCAACTGTCGAGCGGCGAAATCCGCAACGCGTTCGCGCGCTTCTTCGGCCAATCCGTGCAGCCCGCCGTAACCAGCCAGCAGGTCATTGGCGAGCGTGACTGATCAGAACGTTGCTCCCCCGGCGGTGAGGTGAAGCGCTGCGCGATTTACATCGGTAGATCGCGCAGCGCCAAACTTGCCAGTTGTCGGCGATGTTGCCCTCCCCTTCAATGGGAGGGTTGGGTGGGGATGGGTTTCGCCTTGGCATGCACAGCAGAATCGGACCCATCCCCCACCAACCTCCCCCTTGAAAGGGGAGGCTTGAGCATTCGCGCTTCCGGTTCTGATGGTGCGTCGGGATGAGCTTGCTTCGAGCATCAGATGTCGGCATGCAAGCGCACGGACGGAATAATCAATCCTTCCACGGATCGTAATCACCGAACCACCACAAGTGACCTTCGAGGTCGCGGCAACCGTAACCGCTGCCGCCGTAATCCTTCTCGGCCAGTTCGTCGATGATTTCCGCACCGGCTGCTTTCGCTTTTTCGTAATGCGCTTTCGGATCGGCGACGCAGACGCATGAACACTGCGTCTCGCGTCCACCGATCTCGTCGGGCTGGACAAAGCGTCGCCCCCATTCGTGATCCCCGACCGAACTGACCATGATCATGCCGTTGCCGAACGTGAGCTGGGCGTGGGCGATACCACTCTTGTCGTCGGGATAGATCGCGCGCTTTTCGAACCCGAATGCACGACACAACCACTCGATCGCCGCTGGCGCGTCGCGGTAGTGCAGGGTGGGGATGATGGTGCTGGTCGTGTTCATTGCTGCGGTCGTCATAGTGTGTTCTCGTCTTTTGAAACCATTCGAATGATACGGCGAGCCATGTCTTGTTGGTTCGCCACGCCAACAATTGACTCGGCCCGCAGTGTAGGAGTCCCATGGGCGCGACCGGCGCGCATCCGTGTCGCGGGCATGGCCCGCTCTTACAAAACATGGCCGAGTCAATAGGTGATGAAACCGGCGGGAATGTCGAGCATGGCTCGTTCACAGGACGATTGGCTCCATGCGCATGCGTATGGAGCGCCGTTGCTGACCGGTCTACCCGGGTTTAATCAACGACGCTTTCCATGTGCGACGATTCCCGGCATGGAGGTTCAGTAAATTGTTGTTGACACGCACTGCGCAATCGTGGAGGCTCCGGCGCAGGTTGCGTGATTCGGGCCGGTTTTTGGGTGGACGCAACGTCCGCATCGGCGCTGATCTCTTTCGTTCCAATCGCTGTTTCAACACTGTTCGGGGAACACTGATCATGATCAAGAAACTTTCGGTTACATGCAGCCTGTTCTTGCTGGCGACGCTTGTCGCCATGCCGGCATGGTCAGCTTCGAATAGCGCGTCGGTCTCGACGGCTCTAGCCAGCAAGGATGTTGATCTCGCCAAGGGCGAGAGCGCTCCACTCAAACCGGGTCAGGTTGCTGCTCCCGAGATCGCAGTCCCGTCGCCTGATTTGATTACCGGCGCCACTTATGCGTTTACCAGCGCAGCCGCAGTTGCTCTTGAAGATATGTCGAGCGGCACAACGACCTTGGTCGGCGCAAATCTCGACGATACTGCTTCAGCAGTAACCAATATCGGCTTTGATTTCTTTTACGACGCTGTGCGTTTTACCCAGTTTTCGGTCAATGCGAACGGCTTGGTCCGCCTTGGCGGCGCCGCAGTTTCAGGCGCATTCGACAACGGGACCGGCTTCGCGACCGCGACCAACGCCCCGAAGATTGCTCCCTATTTCGATGATCTGTACACAGGCACCAACGGCAAGGTTCACTTCAAGGTTACTGGCACTATTCCGAACCGCAAGCTCATCGTTGAATGGCAGAATGAGCAGATTCCGCTTGTCGGGGCGGGTAACGCGGGCGCTGGCACATTTCAGATGTGGTTGTTCGAAAGCGTCGGTGTGATCGAGTTTGTCTATGGTTCCGGTATGGCGGTGAACAGCGCCAATGCGGGTTACACGATTGGACTACAGTCGGGTGCTGCGACAAATTTTGCCAGCGTGACGACCGCAGGGACCACGGTTTCCTATGCGGCTGCCAACAACACCCAGACCGATGCAATCGCTGCCGGTACAGCCTATATCTTCACACCGAACACCCCGACCGCAGCGACCGGATATTCCGCGACCGCAGTCACAGCGACGAGCATGACGCTCAACTGGACCGATTCGCCGGATGAAGTCGGTTATGCGATTTATTCCTCGCTGGATGGAATCAATCTCAATTTCGTCACTCTGCTGCCGGCTAATACGATCACCTACACCGCGATGGGATTGACCCCATCGACCACGTATTTCTGGGCGATTGCCGCGTACTCCGAGGGTCGCCTCAATCCACTGGGCGGCATGACCATGACCTCTGCTCCGGGCAATATCGCTTCCACCGGTGCAGGTGGGCTATGGAGTGCGCCCGGCACGTGGACAGGCGGCATGGTTCCCACCGCAAGCGATAATGTAACGATTGTTGATGGTGCGACAGTGACCATCGACCCTCTGCTTGCCACCCCCGCCGTGGCGTTCTCGCTGGCTGTCGGAAGCGGCGGTGCCGCTGCCAATCTGATATTCCAAGCGGCATCTGCGGCCGGTTTGACCGTTGGTGGGTCGGTGACGATTGCGAGTAACGGCACTATCGCCTCGGCCGCGAGCGGCACGGTGACCACGCATGTGCTTTCCGTTGGAGGGAGTCTGACCAACAACGGCGTGCTCGATTTCAGCACCAATGCCGACACGGCTGGCGCGATCCTGACGTTCACCGGTGCTGCCAACAACACGTTTGGTGGAACCGGCACCACAACCGACATTCGCGCGATCACCATGAACAAGGGCACGTCAAGCGCCAATATTCTCGACGTCAGTCCGACAAACTTCACGGTGCAGGGCGTTACTACCGACGTTGCCGGCTACCTGACGTTGACCAATGGCACGTTCAAGATTTCCGGAACGTTCACCATGACCAATCGGACATTCCCGGGCCCCACCTACATCATTCCGCTGACTGGCGGAATCTGGCTTAACAATCCGAACTATGTTGTTGCTCCGACAATCTCGGCTGCTGCAACCAGCAACAACGGATTATTGCGGGTCTCGCAAGGCAACTACAACATCGGCATTGGCGCAGGCGATCAGATGCGCGGCGGCGCGGGCGCGGCGTTCACCCTTGAGGGGACCGGAATCATCAATGTTTCCGGTGCGTTTGATCCGCAAAATAACGTCACCTACACGCAAACGGGTGGCACGATGAATGTC
>JBDTOS010000324.1:0-3452 GCA_039933095.1 Dokdonella sp. | reverse complement strand
TGGTCAATGGATCGATCCCGGCACCGATCCTGCGCTGGCGCGAAGGCAGCAATGTGACGTTGCGCGTGACAAACCGGCTGCGCGAGCCGACATCGATTCATTGGCACGGGATCTTGTTGCCAACGGATATGGATGGCGTGCCGGGGCTCAGCTATACCGGGATTGCGCCAGGCGAGACGTTTGTCTATCGGTTTCCAGTAAAACAGAGCGGTACCTATTGGTATCACAGCCATTCGCGTTTTCAGGAACAGATCGGCCACTACGGCGCGATCGTCATCGATCCAGAAGGCACCGATCGAGTGCACTCGGACCGCGAACACGTCGTCATGCTGAGCGACTGGACCGACGAGGATCCGGAAACGGTTTTTGCCAATCTGAAAAAGATGAGCGACTACTACAACTTCAGTCAACCGACCGCGCGGGATTTTGCCGCCGATGTGTCGAAGCATGGTCTACAGAAGGCGTTAGTGTCGCGCCGCATGTGGAATCGCATGCGCATGAGCCCGCGCGATCTGGTCGACATCACTGGCTACACCTATACCTATCTGATCAATGGCAACGCGCCCGATGGCAACTGGACTGGTTTGTTCAAGCCGGGCGAGCGCGTGCGGCTGCGTTTCATCAATGGTTCGTCGAACAGCTTCTTTGATGTGCGCATTCCCGGACTGAAGCTGACTGTCGTTGCCGCCGATGGCCAGGATATTGAACCGGTTGCAGTCGATGAATTTCGTATCACGCCCGCGGAAACCTACGACGTGATCGTGCAACCCGAAGAGGATCGCGCCTACACGATTTTCGCCCAATCAATGACCCGCGACGGCTACGCGCGCGCTACGCTGGCGCCGCGCTTGGGTATGCAGGCCGAAGTACCCATGCTCGATCCGCTGCCAACGATTTCGATGGTCGACATGATGGGTGCTATGGCGATGAGTGGTGGCCACGACATGGCGGACATGCAGGGCATGGACCACGGATCGATGAACGGAATGCAGCATGGCGATATAGCCACGACTGCTTCAGTGAAAGTCCATCATGCAAAAACCGAATACGGTCCCGGAGTCGACATGCGTGTCGATACGCCGCGAATGAATCTCGATGATCCCGGCATCGGACTGCGCGACAACGGCCGGCGTGTGCTCACCTATGCCGATCTGCACACGATGGGTGGATCGCTCTACACGCAGACACCAAATCGTGAGATCGAACTGCATCTGACCGGCAATATGGAACGCTTCATCTGGTCGTTCGACGGTCAGAAGTTCTCCGACGCCAAACCCATCCATCTGCACTACGGAGAACGCGTTCGTTTTGTTCTCGTCAACGACAGCATGATGACCCATCCGATCCATCTGCATGGCATGTGGAGCGAACTCGAATCACCCGATGGCGCGTTCCAGGCACGCAAGCACACGATTGCCGTGCAACCGGCGCAGCGTGTGACTTATCTTGTCGAGGCTGATGCGCTCGGTCGCTGGGCCTATCACTGCCATCTGCTCTATCACATGGAAGCGGGAATGTTTCGCGAGGTGATGGTGTCGTGAGTCACAGACGAAGATTGGGCCATTTCACAGCGATACTGATAGCCAGTTGCGGGCTCCTCGCCGCACCCGCCGCATTCGGGTCGAGTCCCTCGCGAGCGCAAACTGCAAAGCAATCAAGCGCGATAATCGAGAATCTCGACGCAGGCGATCAAGTGGGTCGCCGGCCCGAGGTGCACGGTCTTGTCGATGGCAATAATGAGCCGCACACCATGGACATGCCGTCGATGCAAGGCGGCGCTGCACCTGCCGACGCGCGTGATTCGGACTATTCCGACGGCCACGCACACGGACCGATGACCGGTATGGACATGCAGGACAATGCCGCCCGCGCGATGTTGCTGGTCGACCGTATCGAGTATTTCGATGCGCGCGCGTCTAACGGGCAGGCATTCGAAGGGCATGCATGGTTCGGCAACGATCGCGACAAGCTCTGGATCAGTGGCGAAGGTGAGCGCAGCGATGGCGCGCTCGATCACTTGCGTAGCGAACTGCTGTGGGATCATGCAGTGTCCGCATACTGGGACACTCAACTCGGCGTGCGCCACGATTCCGGAGTCGGGACCGATCGAAGCTGGGCGGCGTTCGGCGTCCACGGCCTGGCACCATACTGGTTCGAAGTGAGCGCGACGGCGTATGTCGGGCAAGCAGGACGCACTGCGTTTCGCGCGGAAGCCGAATACGAATTGCTTCTGACGCAACGCCTGATCCTGCAGCCGCGCTTTGAGGTGAATTTGTTCGGGCAAAATGATCCGCAGCGCGGCACCGGATCAGGACTATCCGACGCAGCGCTCGGCGTTCGCCTGCGTTACGAGGTACGGCGTGAATTTGCTCCCTACGTTGGCATCGAATGGATACGCAAGTTCGGAGGCAGTGCGGGCTACGCGCGTACCGCGCTCGAACCGGTTTTCGACCGCCAGATAGTTGCCGGCATCCATTTCTGGCTCTGAGGAATATCTATGAACCCGATTGCGCGATTCGTCCGATTTGTTGTAATGGCGGCAGCACTGGCTGTGGTGGCAATCGCCTTGTTTGTCTATTCGGGCATCTACAACATCGGCGCCGATGATCCACATATGCGACCGGTTTCCGCGACGTTGGAAGCGTTGCGTGAGCGCTCGATCGAAACCCATTCACGCAATATCGTTGTGCCGAATCTCGACGATCCGAAAATGATCGCCGAGGGGGCGGAGCACTACAGCGCGATGTGTACCGGCTGCCACCTTGCCCCCGGCATGTCCAACTCGGAGATCAGGCCCGGCCTGTATCCGCAACCACCGAACTTGTCGACCGAACGCATCGACGACCCACGCGAGACGTTCTGGATCATCAAACACGGCATCAAGATGAGCGCGATGCCGGCATGGGGAACCACGCACGACGACGAGGCGATCTGGAACATGGTTGCCTTCGTCCGCAAGCTGCCGGATATGACGCCTGCGCAATACGCACAAATGACGGCAAATGCGGCGCATGACGACGGCGGATACGAGCACGGCCATGAGCATGGTGCGGATGCTGTCGGTACCGGCGACGACGATCATTCAAGCAGTGCCGCCAACGATCGTCCCGGCGAAGCTGCGACCGATCACGTCGACGGTGCAGATCACGATCATGCTGCCAACGCCGCATCGCCTTTGAGTCTGGATGGACTCACTCCCGGTGCTGCACCGGAGGCGGAAGCTATCGCTGCCGCTTTTCACAATGCCCTGAAGAATGGAGATCGCGACGCGGTTCTGGTTTTGTTGTCTCCTGACGTCGCGATCAGCGAGGACGGTCATACGCAGACGCGCGACGAATATGCGGCAGGACATCTTGCCGCAGACATTGCGTTTCTCAAAGACGCGAAGATCGAGGTCCTGTCGCAAGGGTCGATGTTGTCCGGCGACAGCGCCAGCGTTGGCAGCGAAAGCG
>JBDTOS010000323.1:0-3465 GCA_039933095.1 Dokdonella sp. | reverse complement strand
GGCATCGCGGCGCGGCCGGCAAAGGTCCGCACGGCGAAGCACACGCGATGCAGGACGAACCTTCGCGCGATGCGGACGAGCCCGAGGTTGAGCCGTCTACGCAGTCGTAGCAGCGGTTACGAGCACCGACAAGAGAAACCGACCGATTGGCGGGTTTGAACTTCGTAAGACTCAACCCGGTGCGATATACGCAGAGTTACCAGGCCGACTGAGTTTCCTCATCCGACCGGGCGCTTCCTCGAACTGCGCCCGTTTTTTTTGCCTTTTGGCGTGGCATCCGAATCGTTTAGAAGTGGCCGGCGATTGTGAGGTCGTTCACGCATCACCACACCTCGCAGTGTTGTTTGCCTTGCCGCACCATCGGTGCATCGGCCTTGCACGCAAACGCCTGCTGAAATGCGGGCAGGTTCGACAGCGGTCCGTTGACGCGATATTTGGCGATCGGATGCGGGTCGCTTTGCACCATCTTGCGCTGCGTCGCCGCTCGTATTTCATCGCCGCGCCATTGGCCCCAGGCGAGGAAGAACTGCTGATCCGGAGTGAAGCCGTCGATGGTCGGCTCCGGCCCCTTACCCTCGCGTGATTTCTGGTAGGCGAGATAGGCGAGCTTCGCGCCGGCAAGATCGCCGATCGATTCGCCGAGCACGAGCTTGCCGTTATGGTGAATGCCTGGTTCGATGAAGTAGCTGTCGAATTGATCCACCACGCATTGCCCGCGCGCGGTGAATTTCTCCAGATCGGCTGGCGTCCACCAGTTGCTCAAGCGACCGGAGGCGTCGAATTGCGCACCCTGATCGTCGAAGCCGTGGCTGATTTCATGACCGATCACCACGCCGATCGCGCCGTAGTTCACCGCGTCGGTGCCGTTCACGTCGAACGCAGGCGGTTGCAGGATGCCGGCAGGGAAAACGATCTCGTTCTGCAACGGGTTGTAATAAGCGTTCGATGTTGGCGGCGTCATGCCCCAACGGCCGCGATCGACCGGCTTGCCGATCTGCCCGCGATTGTCCGCGACGTTCCAGCGTGATGCCGCGACCACGTCGTCCCAATAGGATGTGCGTCCGACTTTCACGCCAGCGTAGGTTTTCCACTTGTCGGGGTACCCGATCTTCGGGTTGAACGTCGCGAGTTTTTCCTGCGCCTTCTTCTTCGTCTCCGGGCTCATCCACGCAAGTCCGTCGATGGTGTCCTTCATCGCCAGCAGGATGTTCTGCACCATGCCCTGCATTCTCGCCTTGGCTTCGGGTGGAAAATATTTTTCGACGTACTTCTGTCCCAGCGCCTCGCCGAGCTGATTGTCGGTCGCTTCGGCGCAACGCTTCCAGCGCGGTTTCATCTCGGTTGCGCCGGTCAGGTATTTGCCGTTGAACGCGAAGTCCTCTTCCACGAACGGCGCCGACAAAGTGTTGGCCGCGGCATTCAAGAGCTGCCATTCCAGATACGCTTTCCACTGCGCGATCGGCGCCGACTTCAAGTCCTTGTTCACCTCGGCGAGAAACTTCGGCTCGGTCACGTTCACATCGGTCTTCGGGATTTTTGCCGCATCGAAGTAAGCCATCCAGTCGAACGCGGGCGCGCTCTTCTGCAAATCGGCAAATGTCGTGCGGTGGTCTTGTTTGTGCGGATCGCGCAACGCGACGTTGTCGAGTGATGCCTCGGCAAGACGCTTCTCAAACGCGAACACCGATGCAGCAGCCTGCTTCGCGGCGTCGGGTTTCGCGCCCGCCAGTTCGAACATGCGGGCAACATGGGCGCGATATTTCTCGCGCGCTTCGACGAAGCGCTTGTCGGGCTTCAGGTAGTAATCGCGATCGGGCAAACCCATGCCACCAGCGGTGATGTGCGCCATCATCTGCCTCGGATCATGCAGATCTTCCTGCGCGAAAATGCCGAACGGAACATTGATGCCGACATCATGAAGCACGCCGATCTGACGTTGCACGTCGGCCCTGATCTTGATCGCGCGCACATCGGCCAGCATCGGCTCGACGGGTTTGATGCCCAGCGCATTCACCGCACTCTCGTCCATGCAGGCGCCATAGAAATCGCCCGACAACTGTTCCGCGCTGCCCGCCGGCCAATCCGGTTTCGCCGACACCTCGGTCAGGATGTCGCGCACATGCTCCTTGTTGAACTCGCCTGATTCCCAGCGCTTGCTCCAGCGATCCATGTAGTCCGGAATCGGATGCGCCACGCGCCATGCACCATTGGCGTAGTCAAAGAAGTCATCGCAGGCGCTGACCTTGTTGTTGATGTCGGCCGTCGCGATGCCGTGCTGGGCAGCAAGCACAGTCGAAGCCGAGCAAGCCATGATGATGGCCAGCGTAAGTCGTGCAGGCAGATGCCGGATCGCGCCGGCAGACGTGCGAAGGTGATGCATGATGATTCCCCGAGTCGAATGACCGGCTTAGACTAGAAGTCCGGATTGGCGCGTGCATGGGCCGAACGGCATGGGCGCGTAAACGTCTTCCGTAGTCTCGGCGACACTCGCGTGAGAGCCCGCATCGCGGCACGATCGCCGGCGGCGACAAGCGAACCCAGCGCACCGACATCAAGACAGCGTAGCGCTTGGCAAATCAGTGGGAGAATGAATCATGAGACGCACCAAAGGAGAAATTGTGCGAGAAACCTTTTCCCGCTACGACACTGCCGACTATCTCAACACCGAAGCGGACATCGCTGCGTATCTCGAAGCGTGCGCCGATGAAACTCCCAACGATCCGGTGTTCATGCTCAAGGCCCTCGGTACCGTCGCTCGCGCACGCAACATGAGCCAACTCGCCGATGCAACCGGCCTGACCCGGGCGGGTCTGTACAAGGCACTGTCCGGTGAAGGCAATCCGAGCTTGGCAAATACCATGAAGGTAGCAAAAGCGTTGGAGTATCGGCTAGCGCTGGTACCAGATCAGGATTGATCGCACTCTTTTCCCGGCGAAGTGTCCAATGTCGCGAGCAACGCAATCGAAGACGCAACCCATGGACTCAATGACGCTCACCGCATCGGATTGTTAGCAGCGCATATCGGAGAGATTGATATGCCCTCACGGTGCGAGGATGCCAGCCTGACGCGCTGGGCCTTTTGGTTCGCCGATCAGGTAACCTGGTTCCGGGGGAATCTCGATGGCGTTCTGGTGGGTCAATCACAAGCAGACGCGAGACCATGAAGTCCGTGGCGGATATCTATGGTCGCCCATGCGAAACGCAAACGGCGCGAGGAACCAGACCTACGAAAACATGACGCGAGTTTGTCTTGGCGATATTGTTTTTTCATATGCGAAGGGTCATATCGGCGCGGTCGGTCGGGTCTTGGAAGTAGCGTCGGCTAGCCCGAAGCCGACTGAATTCGGAAGCATCGGCGATTATTGGTCGAACCAAGGCTGGCTGGTCGGCGTAGATTTTCGCGACGTCGCTCGGTCAATTCGCCCAAGGGACCATATCGAAGCAATCGGTCCAATGCTGCCTCCT
>JBDTOS010000322.1:0-3483 GCA_039933095.1 Dokdonella sp. | reverse complement strand
TCAGCAGCTCGATCGTCATCTTCGAGTTCTATCCACCGGCGCGGCGCATGATAGCAATGGTCGCATTGCGATCAGCGGCTACCGCACCGTATCCGGCACACGCAGCATGGCGGTTTGGATGCTGACCTCGAACGGCGCGCTCGACACCGCAGGGTTCTCCGGCGGCACGCTGACACTCGATCGAGGCGTCGCTGGAGCGCAGGATCAGGCACTGGCGATCTATGCAGCCAACGGAATCGACATCATCGCCGGTACCCTGTCCGATTTCATCGTAGCGGGCTCGGTACAAGATTCAGGTCAAGTCAGCGTTGGTGCGGCCATTGTCGTCCATCCCAATGGAACCCTGAATTTCGACAGCAGTGGCAATAGCGCGTTTGCGACGGGTCCGTACACTGGGGCTCGCTACACGCGCACGACGATCGGCGCACCGGCAGCGACCTGCAATTCCGAATTGACCAGCATCGCCTTCAAGACGACCAATATCGGCATCGCACGTACCTACGTCGGCGGCAACCTCAACTGTCCCGACGACAGCAGCCATTGGACTTATGCAGCAAGCCTCGACAGTTCGCGCATGCTGGATCCGGCATTCGGCAATTCAGGCAGCGGCTATGCCTATTTCGCTTTCGAGTCGACGCTCGGCGTCAAACGCTCGTTTGCGACGGCGATCGGCATCGATCCGTTTGAGCGCGCGATTGTCGCCGGTTATGTTCGTGATGAAAGCACGCTTGTGCCGATCGCGATGGGCGCCGCCATGCTGAATACAGCGGGGTTTCTCGACAACAATTTCGCCGGAGTTGGATATCGGTCAATCATCTGGCCGGGAAGCGCTGGCGCATCGGCTCGCGCACTGCGCATGCAGCGCAACGGCAAGATCCTTCTCGCCGGTCGCGTCGTGACCGACAGCATCGGTGACTTCGCGCTGGCTCGCGTGAACCTGGATGGCAGCTCCGACACGGCTTACGGCGATCCGATGTGGAACGGAATCGGCCGCACCTATCATTTCTTCATCGAAAACCAGTATGCGGACGCTGGCGCGGCGGCGACCGCATTCATGTACGGCGAACGTGTTGTGCTCGCCGGATACACGCAGGACCCGCGCCCCGGATTGACCGAAAACACCTATGCCGGTGCCATGCGCATCGAGGGCGACCTGATTCTTGGCGACAGCTTCGGGATCTATCTGGACGGCCGTCTGCCGACGCCCTAGTCCAGTCGAGCCTATCGGACCAGCGCAAGGGAGAGCGCTGGCCAATAGGTGATGATCAACACCGCGATCATAAGGATCAGCATGAACGGCATGCTGGCTCGGAACAGCGTCATCACCGGTCGCCCGAAGCGCATGCTGGCGATGAACAGGTTGATCCCGGCCGGCGGCAGGAAAATGGCGAGTTGCAGGTTGGCCAGGAAGATGATGCCGAGATGCACCGGATCGACGCCGTAGCGCAGCGCGACCGGCAGCACCAGTGGCACCAGGATCACGATCGCCGGAAACCCTTCAAGCAGCATTCCGAAGATCAGCAGAAAAACATTCAACACCAGCAGGAAGCCGAGCTTGCTTGAAATGCTGCCTTGAATCGCGTTGAACAACTGCTCCGGAACCTGCGCGTCGATCAGCCAGTTGGTCAGCGCGAGCGAAAATCCGAGGATCACCAGGATCGATCCGACCAGGGTCATCGCGTCGCGCATGACCGCCGGCAATTTGCGCAGTGGAATTTCGCGGCGAATCAACACCGTGACAATCAGTACATACAACGCCATCACGGCGGCGGCTTCCGACGCCGCGAGCCAGCCGGTATAGATGCCGATCAGGATCACGAACGGCAACGGAATTTCCCATGCTGCATCGAGCAGCGCGGCTCGCAGTTCGTGCGCGCTGGTTCGCGGACGCGCAACACCCGCGCCGCGAGCATGCCAGACGCTGTAGATCGACAACAGCACGACCATCAGGGCACATGGCAGGACACCGGCCTTGAACAAATCATCGATGCCGACTGGTGGTGTCGTGTGAAACTGCTGGGCGATCACCCCGTACAAAATCAGCGGCAACGACGGCACCAGAATCAAACCCAGGCTTCCCGAAGCAGTCAGCAGACCGAGCGAGAAGCGCTCGCCGTAGCGCGCCTTGATCAGCGCCGGAAACAAGACCGCGCCGAGCGCAACGATGGTAACCCCGGTCGCACCGGTAAACGCCGTGAACATCGTGCAGGCAAGGATAGCGACGATCGCAAGCCCACCCGGCAACCAACCAAGCAACGCATTGCTGACCCGTACCAGACGCTGCGGTGCGCGGCTTTCGGCAAGCAGATAGCCAGCCAAGGTAAATAACGGGATCGCGACCAAGGCAGGCATATCGGCGAGTCGATAAAACTCGATCGCAACGACGGTGCCTTCCTGCCCGCTCGCGTGAAATCCGATCAGGGCGATCGTCCCGATCAGCGCGAACAGCGGGGCACCAGCCAGCGCCAGCAAGACCAAAAGCAGGATCGCGAGGACGATCACGGTTTTTCCGATCCGCTAGATTGAGCTTCGACGATCGGATCGATGCGTGGCGGCGGTTCGAGAAACGCGTGCACGCCGAGCCGCAAGGCAAGCAAGGCGAAGCCGACCGGAATGATGAGCTCAACCATCCACACGGGAACATCCGCGAACGCGACCGAACCCGAATCAAGATCGAGTTTGACCAGATCGATGCCGTACCACGCCATCAGCGCACACACGACGGCCGCAAAACCGAGCGCAACGAAACGCAGGAGTGCGGCCGTGCGACCCGTTGCGAAATGGGTGATGACATCGAGGCCGATATGCTTGTTGTCGCGCGCCGCTGCGAGCGCGCCGAGCACGGCAGTCCAGAGCACAAGCGCGCGCAGCAATGGATCAGCCCAACTCCAACCCGTATCGAACAGATTGCGCAGCACGATCTGGGTGCCTGCAAGCAGCACGAGCACGAGTACCGCGACGGCGATCAGACCGTCCTCAAACCGATGCAGCCAGCGCAGCGCGCGGTGCGCGGGGACGCCCATCAGGAATGCTTGTCCATCGGGCGTCGTCGCCTGTCAGGGTTTTCTTTCGCCGCGAACGTCGGCGATGGCGGCTTCCAGCGCGGTCTTGATAGCCGGCGTCAACACGCCTGCACTGGTCATCTGCTTGTAGGCATCGCTGCCGACCTTTTCCCATTCAGCGCGATCGGTCGCATTGGGTACGACAACCTGCACGCCTTGCAGCTTGAGTGTGGCCAACGCGGCCGTATTGTCCGCGCGATTGAGTATGTCGAGACGATCGAAGCCGGCGGCGAATTCATCGGTAAACGCCTTGCGATCCTCTTCGCTCAGTGCATCGAACACTTTCTTGTCGACCGCAAGCAGGCCGACTACGTATGTCAGCGGCAAATCGAGCAGGTATTTGACCTTGGTGTGCCACTGGAATGCGATTGCACCGGAAGTCGTGCCCGGAGCGGTGTCGATCAAGCCGGTTTGCAGGCTC
>JBDTOS010000321.1:0-3484 GCA_039933095.1 Dokdonella sp. | reverse complement strand
TTCCGATGCAAATCAACGAAGCGTTCTTTCAAGAATCAGGACACGGCAATGGCGGATCAGAAAATTCGAATCAGGCTCAAGGCATTCGATCATCGTTTGATTGATCGTTCGGCGAGCGAGATTGTCGAGACGGCGAAGCGCACGGGTGCGCAGGTGCTCGGACCGATTCCGTTGCCGACCAAGATCGAGCGATTCACCGTTCTGACCTCGCCGCATGCCGACAAGGATGCACGCGATCAGTACGAGACGCGCATCCACAAACGTGTAATGGACATCATCGACCCGAACGACAAGACCGTCGATGCGCTGATGAAACTCGATCTGGCTGCCGGTGTGGACGTCCAGATCAAATTGCACTGACAGATTGCACCGAACACGACTGACCAAGCAGCACGAGTCAAATAGAGAATAGCGATGACTATCGGGATTGTGGGACGAAAATGCGGGATGAGCCGGGTGTTTACCGACGATGGTCGGTCGATACCGGTGACCCTGATCGAGGCGACGCCGAACCGTGTCACTCAGCTCAAGACGGTTGAGACCGACGGTTACAGCGCCGTGCAGGTCACCGCTGGCGCGAAGCGCGCCGCGCTGATCAACAAACCGCTGGCCGGTCACTACGCCAAGGCGAAAGTCGAAGGCGGGCGAGGGTTATGGGAATTCCGCGTCGATGACAAGGATCTCGGCAGCTACAGCCTCGGTGGCGAAGTGAAAGCCGATGACGTGTTCAAGGTCGGCCAGAAGGTCGACGTTGCCGGCATCTCCAAGGGCAAGGGTTTTCAGGGTGCGATCAAGCGTCACCATTTCGCGATGGGCGACGCCACCCACGGTAACTCGCTGTCGCATCGCTCACCGGGCTCGATCGGTCAGCGGCAGACACCGGGTCGCGTGTTCCCGGGCAAGAAGATGGCCGGACACATGGGTAACGTGCGCCGTACTTCAGTCAATCTCGAAGTCGTGCAAATCGATGCCGAACGCCATCTGATCGCGATCAAGGGCGCGGTTCCCGGTGCGCCTGGTGGTCAAGTCATTATTCGTCCGGCCGTCAAGGCCAAGTAAGGAGGACGCCATGGAACTCAATGTCATTGGCGCCAAACCCGTTTCGGTTTCCGATGCCGTGTTCGGTCGGGAATTCAGCGAGGATCTGGTGCATCAGGTAGTCGTTGCCTATCGCAACGCGGGTCGTGCTGGCACCAAGGCGCAGAAGACGCGCTCAGAAGTGAATGGGACGACCAAGAAATCGAAGAAACAGAAAGGCGGCGGAGCGCGCCACGGTGCATTGAAGGCGCCGATCTTCCGCGGGGGCGGCGTGACGTTTGCTGCCAAGCCACGCAGTTTCGCGCAGAAGGTCAACCGCAAGATGTTTCGCGGTGCAGTGTCGGCGATCTTGTCGGAGCTGCATCGCCAAGGCCGTCTTCGCGTGATCGAATCGTTCGGTATCGACAAGGTGAAAACCAGTGGTCTGATTGGCAAGCTTGCCGAGTTGGAAACGTCCGGTCGCACCGTGCTGGTCGCAGAGAACGCGCCTGAAGCGCTGTATCTGTCGGCACGCAATATTCCGTATGTGCACGTCGTTGATGTCGCCGGACTGGATCCCGTCAGCCTGGTAGGTGCCGATCACGTGCTGGTGACCGTCGAATCGATCAAGAAGATTGAGGAGTGGCTGGCATGAACGACGAGCGTTTGTTTGCCGTCCTGCGCGCGCCGCTGGTGTCTGAAAAGACCGCGCGCATGCAGGAAACCAATCAGTATGTTTTCGAGATTGGTCAGCGCGCCACCAAGGCCGATGTCAAGGCCGCCGTCGAGAAGTTGTTCGGCGTCGAAGTTACGGCCGTCAACGTGCTGACTATCAAGGGTAAGGCGCGCGCGTTCCGGTCCGTCAAGGGAATGCGCAGCGGCAAGCGCAAGGCTTACGTGCGTTTGCGCGAAGGCCAGACCATCGATGTAATGGCCAAGGCCTGAGGTAGAAATTCATGGCACTGATCACACTCAAGCCCACTTCGCCAGGACGTCGCGCCACGGTTCGCGTGTCGACGCCCGGCCTGCACAAGGGCGATCCGTACGCACCATTGACCGAGTCGCAGAATCGCACTGGCGGTCGCAACCATTATGGCCGCATCACCACGCGCCACAAGGGCGGCGGCTCGAAGCAGAACTACCGCGTGATCGACTTCAAGCGCGACAAGGAAGGCATCGCTTGCAAGATCGAGCGGCTCGAATACGATCCGAACCGCACAGCGCATATCGCACTGTTGTGCTATGCCGATGGCGTGCGTCGCTACATCATTGCGCCGAAGGGTGCGAAGGTTGGCGATCAGTTGATGTCCGGCAGTGATGCACCGATCAAGGTCGGTAACACCTTGCCGCTGCGCAACATCCCGGTTGGTTCGACCGTGCATTGCATCGAGATGAAGCCTGGCAAGGGTGCGCAGATTGCGCGCAGTGCCGGTGCATCGGCGCAGTTGATTGCGCGCGAGCAGGGTTATGCCACGTTGCGCCTTCGCTCCGGCGAGATGCGCAAGGTGCCGGCTGAATGCCATGCCACGATCGGCGAAGTCGGCAACTCCGAACACAATCTGGAAAAACTCGGCAAAGCTGGTGCCAAGCGCTGGCGCGGTATTCGCCCGACCGTTCGCGGTGCGGCGATGAACCCGGTCGATCACCCGCATGGTGGCGGTGAGGCCAAGGCCGGCCAGGGCAACCCGCATCCGGTTTCGCCTTGGGGTCAGCCGTCCAAGGGTTACAAAACGCGCAAGAACAAGCGCACTCAGAAATTCATCGTGCGCGATCGCAGGAGCTGATAGTCCATGGCACGTTCCCTCAAGAAAGGCCCGTTCATCGATCATCACTTGTTGGCGAAGGTCGAGTCCGCGTCGGCAGCCAACAACAAGCGTCCGATCAAGACTTGGTCGCGTCGTTCGATGATCTCGCCGGAAATGGTCGGTTTGACTCTGGCCATCCACAACGGCCGTCTGCATGTGCCGGTGCTGGTCAACGAGAACATGGTCGGTCACAAGCTCGGTGAGTTCGCGGTCACGCGCACATTCAAAGGTCACTCGGCGGACAAGAAAGCCGCCGAAGCGAAGAAGAAGTAACGGAGATGACGTTGGAAACCAAAGCGATCCTGCGCGAAGCGCGCATTTCTCCGCAGAAAGTGCGGCTGGTGGCCGATCAGGTCCGCGGCATGGCGGTCGGCCGCGCGACCAATCTGCTCGCATTCAGCGACAAGAAGGCTGCGCACCTGGTCAAGAAAGTATTGCTGTCCGCGATTGCAAACGCCGAAAACAACAATGGCGCCGATGTGGACGAGCTCAAGGTCGCCCGCATCTTCGTCGACGAGGGTCCGATCCTGAAGCGCATGCACGCACGCGCCAAAGGTCGCGGTTCGAGAATCTCAAAACGCACCAGCCATATCACTGTTGTGGTTGGCGAGTAATTACGGAATCAGGACTGCACCTATGGGTCATAAAGTTCATCCAACCGG
>JBDTOS010000320.1:0-3488 GCA_039933095.1 Dokdonella sp. | reverse complement strand
CATTGCTACGCGCAGACACGCCGACAAATATTTCGCGACCGATGCGCAACACGTCACCGCCATCGAGTGTGGCTGGCGCGTCGGTCGTGAGAAGGTTGCGGTATTCGCTCAGCGCGTTCGCCACCGCCGTGCCTTCCGTTCGACGCGACTCTGCGCCGGGTCGCGTCATCACGGCGACTTCGTCGAAGACCAAGGCCACATCCTCGACGAACACCGAATCGGGCAAGTCGGGTTCTACCGGCAAGCTCACTACGCGACAACCGAGCGCGGACAGCGCTTCGCAATAGGCGCGGTGCTGCTTTCGCGCCAGCGCGATGTCGATCGGTATGCGCGACAAATGAGTCAGTTCGCACGTGGCCATAGCAGGGCTGACTTCGCGCGTTATCGCAACCAGCATGGGCGTTCTCCTTGGGAGACATCCATTCTATCGGCGACGTCGTCGCGATGCAGGCCTGTTCGCGATGTCAGGTCGGGGCTTGCACTGACGCGTCAGTTCGGTCGAGCCCCAATCTCGCTAGAACTCCATGTGATCGATGAACACAAAGTCGTCCGCTACACGCGTGCAGTTGAAGGTGACATCGCGCTGCGGGCCGGTGTCCACGACCTCGAAATCGGTCACCTGTACCGGCGGACTTCCGGTGCCGGGATTGAACGTATGTGAATCGATTCCGAGGCTGTCCCAAGTGTGGGTATTGAAACGATCGTCCTCGGCGGTCAGCGCGATGTTGCCGCCATCGGATAGCACAATGCCAAAGCGCTGCATCGTGCGCAGGATCACCTTCGCCGCCGCGTTGTAGGCACTCATGTCGAAGCTCGCAAGGAGGCGCATGCGCACACCGTAGGGAACGCTTGCCAACGGTCCGACAGTCGTCGTCCCATGAGTCGACGGATGTACGTAGCGACTCGCGGCGATGCGGTCGTTCGGCAGCACGAAGCGTATCGCGTGACCCAGATCACCATTGGCTGGAATTGCTGCGGCAACTTCATCGGCATTGAACAGCAGCGCCGCGATCGGAAAGCCGGCACCGTCCGCGCTGGTGCAGTGCTCGCCGCGTCCTTCCGGTGGATAGATCTTGTCGAGATCCCAGCGCAACGCACAACGCGCTTCGACACCGGCACTTGTTACGGTCGCCGCGTAAGCCTCGAACAAACTTCGCCCTCGAACGACCAGCAAATGACAATCGTCGCTGGCGTGATTGCAGGAGTATCCAGGACTGCCCTCGATCGCGCCGCCGGACGGCAGCGGAAAAGCCAAGCCAGGCGCCTCGCAGTCCGGCGAGTAATAGCCGGCGGCGCTTGGCCATGCAACCACGGGCTGAGTCGGGTCGCTGTCCGTCGCGTGCAGAACAACAATTCCGAAGTCGATCTGGAACGCGTTGCCGTTGCCCCAGCCGCCAAGTCCTTGCAGCGTCGAGATCATCGTCGCCGAATTCGGATCGAGCGGCGCGGCGCTGATATCGCGATTCCACACCGAACCTGCGACGAAGCGTGGCAGCGGCGCTGCCGACAATGTCGCCGACGCCATGCAAAGGATCGCGACGGAGCACGCTTGCTTCAAAAAATTGGGTAGTTCAGGCAACCACATGAGAACGGACTCTGCACCCGTTCCCTGCCGGCGCGCAACGATCACTTGAAAAAACTGTCGAGGTGTTCCGAAAAACACCGCCGGAGCGTTCAATCCAAGGAACTTGTTCGCTACATTGCCAAAAAAAACCTGTCCGCCGTGTTGGCTGCGGACAGGTCTGAAAGACAACTATGCGAAACGATGGAACGGCGGCTATTACTCCGAGAATTCAATCGGAGTATCGAGGTCTTCGCAGAAATCCTGCTTGCTCGCCGCACTCGTGCTGCCGTCTGCGAACTTGGCACGGATCCACTGCTCGCAACCTTCGTTATCGGTGCTCGAGTCCCAGATCATCGTCGCCGTTTCCCCGGCATCGATACCTTTGCCGACATCGAAATTGCCCCAGGTTGACTTGTCCTCGGAAACCTCAAGCTTGGTAATTTTGCTCTCGGTCGCGTTCTTGACCACGAAATGCCACTGACCAGCGGCAGCACCTGCGATGGCAGGCAGTGCAACGGCAAGACTCAACAACGCAACGCGGAACTTGCTATCGATCGACATACACTTCCTTTGATGACCATGTTGAAAATCCCTCATGGAGACGGGGCATGAAAACCGGTTTTCTGAATCACTGCGAATCGCTGATAAACAGATTGTCAGCGTCCAGAGCCCGCGCGTCCCAACGCCAAACTGCCTGACGTCTACCCTGCATGCTGGGTCGGCGGGCGCGGCAGTATAGGCGGATATCGATGTCTCTAGCGCACCGTTCAGAAAATTCCCGCAAACACGTTTCAGCGAAGTACTGGATGAAGCTTGCTAGCCACCAACTTGCCGGATCCGCTCGTCCTTTTCTTCCCACAATCCATTCATCCACGCCTGAAAACGGGCGCGAAATTCGCTGTCATTCTGATAGTCCCCTTTCAGCAATTCAGCGGGAACCGAGCGCACCAGCACGTTCGCCCGCACATCGCGCACGCGACCGCACAGCAAGTCGCCGAAGGTCGGTCGACCCTGCGGGTAAATCAAGGTGACATCGACGATGGAATCCAGCATTTCACCCATGCTTTCGATCACCAAGGCGACGCCACCACTGCGCGGTTTCAACAAATGTGAGTATGGCGATTGCTGGCGATCATGCTTGGCCGGTGTGAAGCGCGTGCCTTCGACAAAGTTCATGATCGACACCGGAAGTGCGCGGAATTTCTCGCAGGCCTTGCGCGTTTCCAAAGCGTCACGCCCTCGCAGTTCCGGATGCGCGGCCAACGTCTCCTTCGAGTCGCGCCGCATGAACGGAAAATCGAGCGCCCACCACGCCAAACCCAGCACCGGCACCCAGATCAACTGGCTCTTGAGAAAGAACCGCATGAACGGAATGCGTCGATTGAAAATACCTTGCAACACCAGGATATCGACCCAGCTTTGATGGTTGCACAAGACAAGATAGCGACCATCGCGTCGCAAATTCCTGAATTCGTCGACGTGAATGCGCGTACGCGCGAGCGATTTCATCAACATGCTGTTGATCGCAATCCAGCTCTCGGCGATCTTCACCAGCAGCTGCGAAATCGCTCGTCGGATTGGCGCAATCGGGACCACAAACTTGATCAGCGCCAACGCAAACAGCAGCGACGTGTGGGCTAAGGTGTTTACGACGACCAACACGGCGCCAATGGTTGCGCGCAGATACGCCAGCAGCATCGTTCCAGCGCGATTGTGGGGCATGGTTTGATCGCTCTCCGTTCGATTGACTTCGTCGTCGCTCGCCATCCGCCTCTCGTTCTCGTCGCTGCCCGCCGCAAGAGCATAACGCCTCGGTGCGCACGCCTACACGGTCACACGTTTAGAAAGGACGAAAACAAGTCTCTGGAATCGCGATTCCTCGCATTTTGCGCCCGAACGCCGACAGTGCTCCATAAAAAAAGGC
>JBDTOS010000319.1:0-3488 GCA_039933095.1 Dokdonella sp. | reverse complement strand
CGATGAAGCGACGATCGTACTCGATCGACGCACACGTCTGATGCTGCGATGCGATACACCATCAACGACCTTCGATGCCCTGCGTCGGTATGATGGTCGGCATCGCAGTGGAAATTCGATCTGATGATTTCAGCCATACACGCGTACATCGCGCCGCTTGCCTTGATCTTGTTGGTTGTATCGGTTCCGGCAACTGCGGCTCAATCGGCGAGGTCGTCCGCGAACTACGCAGCCGCGACGTGGAACGGCCCGTATCCATGGAACTATCAAGGTACGTTGCCGCGTCTGCCGCAACCTGCGTTGATCGCTGGTGCGTGCCCATCGACGATACCGACACCGCGCGTGTTGCTGGCTGGCGACAGTTGGGCGCAATACATGTGGGACGACAATGCGCACAACAAAGTGTTCGATGAGTTCGGCCAGGCCGACAAGCTTGCGGTGAGCCGCTCGCTCGGCTCCGATCCGGGGCCGAATTACAGCGGGCCCGAATACGCGGTCTCCGGCAGCGAGGCACGTCAGTGGGTCAACACGGCGAGCTATCCTTGGATCGCCAACGCCGTGGCCGAATTGAATGCGCTGCCAACCATCGACACGGTGATGTTCAGTCTTGGCGGCAATGACATCCTCGCCGCCAAATCCGGGGGAGGCTTTTACAAGGACATGGACCTCGATGTGCCGGGCTCGCAGGAAGCACTTTTCGCGCGCATCGAGGCTGACAGCAACACGATCTTGCAGGCATTCACGGCGCTGCGCCCGAATCTCGATGTGCTGGTGTCGAGCTATGAGTTTCCAAACTTCAATGTGACGGCCATATTCTGCGGGATTTACGCATGCCCGAAGCGGCGTGATCTCAGCCGCGACCCGACCAACGCGCTGATCACCGACGCGGAAATCAATGCGATGAACATTACCGTCGAAACGAACCGCATCGCCTGGACCAATGCAAATCCGCGTCTGCATTTCGACAACGGCGATGGCGAGATGCACTACTACTACGGCGACGGCGTCGCCGCGCCAGGTGTGTTGCCGCGACCGGGCCAGGTCGCTCCAAACTACGCTCCATTTCCCGGCGGCAATCCAGTTCGACCGAGCCTGCGCGAGAACTTTCGCCTGACCGCAGGATTCATTTCCGCCGACCCGATTCATCTCAATCCAGCGGGTTATCTCTACAAGGTAGCCGTGCAGACCGAGAGTACGTTCTTCCCGAAATTCCGTGGCGATGTTTCGCTGACCCTGCAATCGCTCGGCGGCGCGTTCGACGGCTGGACCGATGGCGTCGCCACAGGTACCGACAGCGTGCGCATCGGCGACGACGGCACCAACCTGATGCACGGTATCGTCACGTTCGATACCAGCATGATTCCTGCCGACAAGGTCATCGAGTCAGCGAGCTTGTATCTGTTGCAGGACACCAGCAGCGGGACCAATCCCTTCGTCAGCGGTGCGCTCGGCGCGCCGCATCTTGATGTCGGCCAGTTCGGTGCGCCGCAAGTGGAGATCGGCGACGCGACCGCACCTGCCGATGCCAGCGATGGCGGTTGCTTCGTCGGCTCGGCCAGCGCGAAGTACTATGCGATCCGCATCGACCTGACGCCTGCCGCGATTGCCGCAATCCGTCGTGACCGAATCACCCAGTTCCGCATGGAGTTCTCCACCGTCAACCCCGGCGTCAACCGCGTGCAGTTCAGCACTGGCGATGCCGCACTCACCAGCGGACCCGAGCTACGTCAGACCATCGAGTACATTGACGAACCGCAGTCCGATGGCAGCGTGCGCAAGACTGCCGTTGCCGTCACTGCGGTCGTCCATCGCGGCCTCGCCGAACTTCTCGGCAGCGCCAAACCTTTTCTCGATATCCGCTACGCCGATGTCGTTTTCAAGGATGGGTTCGAGGGCACTGGCGCCGCTGTATTGCAATAGCGCGGGTCGCGCACTTGCCTGCGCCAATGCACATGCTGGTCAAATGGTTGCTGCGGGAACCGGCGATGCTTTCGTCATGCTTGCCTGGATGTCTTCAAGGCGGAAACCACGCGTCTCGATGCCGCTGCGAAACAGCAACACGCCCGAGATCACCAGCGGTATCAGGATCAACGCAGCCGACAGGATGAAGTGCTCGAAAAACCCCACCGCGCCCAGCCCGGCACCGAGGATGCCGCCAAACTTGGAGCTCGCTGCGATCACGCCTGAGCCGGTGCCACGCAACCGTACCGGATAGATTTCGGTAGCGTAGGGAATCAACATCGCGATTACCCCGCTAATGCTGATCAACAATGCGACGGTAGCGATGATCGTAGGGGTTTCGGATTGCAGTTCGAACACCGCCATCATCAGAAACGCCAGCAAGGACAGCGTCGACAGCGCGATAAACAGGATCAGGGATTTGATCGTGCTCCAACGATGGTAAAGCCAAATCACGACCGGAATGCCGGGCAGCGCGAGCAAAGCCGACTTTGCCAGCAATGCGCTACTGCCCGAGGCCGGGATGCCGAGTACCACCAGATTGATCGGCAGCCACAGCAGGAAGCCGAAGTTCACCAGGCCCCACGCCACACCGCATACCGCCAGACCCCAGGTAATCGGTGCGTAGCGACCGCGAATCAGTTGACGCATGCCCTGGATCGGATGCTGCTCATCGATGATCGGAGCATTCACGGCAACGGCATCATCGCGCACAATCACGGCACTCGGATCCGCCGCTGCTCTGGCACCAGAAAATTTCGTCAGCACCGCGCGTGCCTGGTTCTCCAATCCAACGCTGGAAAGGAACCGGGGTGATTCGGGAATCCAACGGTTAAGCAGGATAATCGCGGCACCCGTAGGCAGGCCAAGCAGCCACAGCGCGCGCCAGCTGTAGTGCGGTTCAAGCAGCGCTGCCGCACCCGCCGCGAGCAGATAGCCGGCGGACGTACCGACACCGCCGAGCGCTACCAGCAGCCAGCCGCGGTGCGCGGCAGGAATCGTTTCCGCCATCAAGGTAAAGGCAATCGGCAGCAGACCTCCGGCCGACAAGCCCATCAGAAAACACATCACCAGATTCCATTCGAACGCCGGCATGGCGCCGCAGATCGCTGTGCCGATGAACATCAACGCCGACAGCAGGATGGCAGCGCGCCGCCCGAACACATCGCCGAGGCGACCCCACACTGCCGAGCCAACTGTCGTACCGGTCAATGCGACCAATGCCAGCAGCGCGCCGGTTTGCCTGCTGATTGAATATTCTGCGGTCATGCCGGGCATCACGAAACCGAGAGTCGCCGGCTTCATCACGTCGATGGCGAGCGCAACAATCAGAACGACGACGAGCGTCCAGTGCGCGCGGTTGAGCGACACGCTGTCGGCCAGATGGAAATACGCATGATCACGCCCACCCTGCAATGTCTGACGCATCTGCTCCAGGCGTGGCATCAATCCGTAACCGGCCAACAGCAAACCCAACGGGATCAGCGCCATCCCGCTCAGCATGGTGGCATCCATCGGCATGCCGACCA
>JBDTOS010000318.1:0-3497 GCA_039933095.1 Dokdonella sp. | reverse complement strand
GCGCAGGTCGGCGTTGTCCTCGCGCAGATGCAGCCGGTATTCGGCGCGCGAGGTGAACATGCGATACGGTTCCAGCGTGCCGTTGGTGGTCAGATCGTCGATCAGCACGCCGATGTAAGCCTGATCGCGACGCGGTGTCCAAGGTTCGCGATCGGCTGCTGCGCGGGCGGCGTTGAGGCCGGCGATCAGCCCCTGCGCGGCGGCTTCTTCATAGCCGGTCGTGCCGTTGATTTGGCCGGCGAAATAAAGACCTGCAATCGCCTTGGTCTCGAGCGACGGCTTGAGGCCGCGCGGATCGAAATAGTCGTATTCGATCGCATAACCGGGCCGCGTGATATGCGCGTGCTCGAAGCCCTTGATCGAACGCACGAGCTCGTATTGCACGTCGAACGGTAGCGAGGTCGAGATTCCGTTCGGATAAATCTCGTGAGTGTCGAGACCTTCGGGCTCGATGAAAATCTGGTGTGAGTTCTTTTCGGCGAAGCGCACGACCTTGTCCTCGATGGACGGGCAATAGCGCGGGCCGATCCCTTCGATCTGACCGCTGTACAACGGCGATCGATCGAGTGCGCCGCGAATGATGTCGTGGGTGCGCGTGCAGGTGTGCGTGATCCAGCAACTGACCTGCTGCGGATGCTCGGCACGTGAGCCGGCGAACGAGAACACCGGCATCGGTTCGTCGCCGCGTTGTTCCTCCAGCCCGGCGAAATCGATCGAGCGCCCATCAATGCGCGGGGGTGTGCCGGTTTTCAGTCGATCCACGACAAACGGCAGTTCGCGCATGCGCGCTGCCAGCCGTTGCGCCGGCGGATCGCCGGCGCGGCCACCAGCGTGCTGCGCTTCGCCGATATGGATCTTGCCGGCGAGGAAGGTTCCAGCGGTCAGCACAATCGTGCGTGCGTGGAATTCCAATCCGCCCTGAGTCAGCACGCCAATCGCGCGCTCGCCTTCAACAATCAGATCATCGACTGCTTGCTGAAATATCGTCAGATTTTCCTGATTCTCGACGATGCGACGGATTGCCGCCTTGTACAGCACGCGATCCGCCTGGCAGCGCGTTGCGCGCACTGCGGGTCCCTTTGAAGCATTCAAGGTACGCCAATGAATTCCGGCGAGATCAGCGGCGTGCGCCATCGCGCCGCCCAGCGCGTCGATCTCCTTGACCAGATGACCCTTGCCGATGCCGCCGATCGCCGGGTTGCAGCTCATTTGACCGATCGTCTCGATATTGTGGGTCAGCAGAAGCGTGCGCGCGCCGACCCGCGCTGCCACGAGCGCAGCCTCGGTCCCGGCATGGCCGCCGCCAATGACGATGACATCGAAAGAATCCGGAAAACGCATGGATTGCAAAGGTCCCAACACCTTGAATAACCGACGGATCGGCATTCTATCGCAGCCGGCGCGCCTGCTCCCCGCAATGGGCTGACCCGCCCCAAACATGCGCGTGCTGCTTGTTGCACATCCATCCTTGGTCAGCTTGCGACATGGATTGTCACCCGCGCACCCCGGAAAGCACCTTGCAGCGGGCATTTTGCCCGGTTTGCGACTGGCACACCGCTTGCTAAGGCTTACAGGTCGAATCAGGAGATTCCGCCATGAGTCTTGCCGCTTCTGTCACCGTGAATCCGCTTTTCATGCGCCACGATCTGATGATCGAGTTGGGTCGTCTGGATATGGTCATCGACAAGGTCCGTTCGCACGAGCCTTCCAATGACGACCCGGCGACGATCAACGATTTGATTGTCCGGCGTGCCCGGCTCAACGAAGCTCTGAGCCAGCTACCGGTCTAGCAGCCTCACTTCGCCGCCGGGCAACGACCTCTGTCGTCGCCTGGCGCCCGCCCGCTGGCAGGTCTTGCCGCGTCGCGTGTATCGTGCCGACATCCCCGATGTGTGCCGAATCGATGTCCGCCGAGCCCTCTGATTTTTCCATCCCCGATTTTTCCGCCATCGAAGCGGCCGCTCGTCGCATTGCGCCGTGGATCGCGACACCGCCGGTACTGCGCTCGGAAAGCCTCGATGCACTCGCCGGTGCCGAATTGTTGTTCAAGTGCGAAAACCTGCAGCGTGTCGGCGCGTTCAAGTTTCGCGGTGCCTGCAATGCCGTGTGGTCGCTGAGCGATGCGGACGCGCGCCACGGTGTCGTCACTCATTCGTCCGGCAATCATGGCGCTGCGCTGGCGCTCGCTGCCCGCACACGTGCCATCCCCGCGCATGTCGTGGTGCCGGAAGGCGCGGTGCCGAGCAAGGTCGCAGCGATCGAAGCGTATGGAGCTAGCTTGCATCGCTGCGCACCGACACTTGCTGCGCGCGACGCACTGTCCGATGAAGTGCGCGCGGCGACCGGTGCGTCGTTGATTCATCCGTATACCGATCCGCGCGTCATCGCCGGTCAGGGCACGGCGGCGCTGGAAATGATCCGCAGCGACGGTCCGTTCGACGCGTTGCTGACACCGGTCGGCGGCGGCGGACTGATCGGTGGTACCGCGATTGTCGCGGCAGCATTGCTGCCAGCAGCCAAACTATTTGCAGCCGAACCGGAAGGTGCCGCAGACGCGTTGCTATCACTGCAACGCGGCGAGCTGGTCACCGATTTGGTTCTTAACACGATCTGCGATGGCCTGCGCGCATTGACCGGCCCGATCAATTTCGAACTGCTGCAACGCCATGCGGTGACAGTATTGCCAGTCAGCGATAGCGAAGTGATCGCCGCGATGCGGCTGCTGTGGACACATCTGCGGATCATCGTCGAACCCTCGAGTGCGACTGTGCTCGCCGCCGTGCTGCGTCATCGCGATGCGTTCGCAGGTCGTCGCGTCGGCATCATTCTGAGCGGTGGCAACGTCGATCTCGACAAGCTGCCATGGCAGTAGAACTCGCTAGGTTGGTCGCTTGTCAGTCGGCCGAACGGTGGGCTCCATAGTCGACGCGGTTTCGCGACGGCGTGCGATCAGCGCAAACAGCGCCACTGCGATCAGAACGATCCCGAGGCATTCGGCCATGTCGGGTTGTTCTCCGAGCAGAAGCCACGCAAACCCGATGCCTACCATCGGAATGATCAGGCTGGTCAGGCCGGCAACATGCGTCGGCAGGCGATCGACCACGATCGCCCACAGCACCCACGCCAGACCCGAAGCGAGAATCGAGTTGTAGGCGAGCGCACCGATCAGGTACGGCGTCCACTGCATCGGCGGTTCCGGCACCATCCAGGTAAGCACGAGCAACCCGAACATGCCAAACAGCATCTGCCATGCGGTTAGCGAAAGCGCGCCGACCGTGGCGCGTCGGAACAAACGCTTGGTCAGTACGACACCGACTGCCCAGCACAGCCCGGCAATCAGCGCGAGCGCGACGCTGCGCAGGCCACCCAGTCCAAGCCATGGTCGCACCACGAGCACGAGTCCAGCGGCGGCGACCGCGATGGCGATGGCGTGGCGCCGGGAAACGCGCTCGCCGAGAATCGCCCATGCGAGCGGGACCACCCAGAACGGCATCGTG
>JBDTOS010000317.1:0-3500 GCA_039933095.1 Dokdonella sp. | reverse complement strand
GCGTCGAGATGCACGTTGGCGATGCCATCGTAGCGTTCGGCCAGCGCGGTCAGCTCGAAGTAGTGGGTCGCGAACAGCGTGAACGCGCGATTGCTGGTCGCCAGATGCACGGCGCAAGCTTGCGCGAGCGCGAGACCGTCGTACGTACTCGTGCCGCGCCCGACTTCGTCCATCAACACCAGACTGTGCGAGGTCGCATTGTGCAGAATATTCGCGGTCTCGCTCATCTCGACCATGAAGGTTGATTGCCCGCGCGACAAATCATCTCCTGCGCCGATGCGCGTGAAAATGCGATCGATCGGTCCAATGCGCGCCGCGTCGGCCGGCACGTAGCTGCCGATGTGCGCGAGCAAAACGATCAGCGCGCTCTGGCGCATGTAGGTCGATTTTCCGCCCATGTTCGGGCCGGTCACGATCAGCATGCGTCTAGCGTCATCGAGGATCAGATCGTTCGGCTCGAATGGTTCGTCACGCACCTGCTCGACCACCGGGTGGCGACCGCGCGTGATGTGGATTCCCGCTACATCGTCGAGCTGCGGGCGATTCCAGTTCAATGCATCGGCGCGATCGGCGAGTGCGGCAAGAACATCGAGTTCGGCAATCGCCTGCGCTGCCGATTTGAGCGGACCGAGCACGATCAGTAGGTCATCGAGCAGGCCTTCGTACAACGCCTTTTCGCGCATCAGCGAACGCTCGCGCGCGGAAAGCACCTTGTCCTCGAACGCCTTGAGTTCCTCGGTGATGTAGCGCTCGGCGCCCTTGATCGTCTGCCGGCGTTTGTAATGTACCGGCGCCTTGTCCGACTGACCGCGACTGATTTCGATGTAATAACCGTGCACGCGGTTGTAGCCGACCTTGAGCGTCGCAATGCCGGTTGTCGCTTTTTCTTTTTCCTCGAAGTCGATCAGGAATTGATCGGCATTGCTCGACAGCATGCGCAACTCGTCGAGTTCGGCATCGAAGCCATCGCGAATTACGCCGCCGTCGCGCAGTAGCACCGGCGGCTGATCGAGTAGCGCAGCAGCGAGATGGTGCGCGGTGTCGGCGTGGTCGCCGATCGCATCGAGCAAGCTCGTGAGCAAGGGGCTGTCACAACTATCCAGCTCCGTCCGAAACCTCGGCGCGCTTGCTAGCCCGTCGCGTAATGTCGAAAGATCGCGCGGGCGCGCCGAACGCAGCGCGACACGCGCGAGAATGCGTTCGAGATCGCCGGTGCCGCGCAGTACCTCGCGCAATGCTTCAGTGCGACGCGAATCGAGCAACGATCCGATCGCCTGATAGCGACGATGGAGCACATCGCGATCACGCAGCGGACGATGCAGCCAGCGCCGCAGCGCGCGCGCCCCCATCGGTGTCACGGTCGCATCGAGCACGCCGAGCACGGTGTAATCGCTTCGTCCGCTCGGATGCGTGTCGAGTTCCAAATTGCGCCGCGTCGCCGCATCGAGCGCAATCGTGTCGCCGCTGTTTTCGCCGGCAAGTCCGGTCAGATGCGGCAGCGCGGATTTCTGGGTCTCTTCGACATAGCCGAGCAGGCAACCGCCTGCGCCGATCGCTAAGGTCAACGCATCGACACCGAAACCGGCAAGATCGCGTGTCCCGAAAAATCGGCACAACTCGCGCCGACCGGTTTCGGCATCGAAGTGCCACGGCTGGCGGCGGCGTAGACCGGGCAGGTCGGCGACGAACTTCGGCCACACAACATCCTCGCCGACCAGGGTCTCCGCCGGTTGCAAGCGCGCGAGTTCGGCTGCAAGTGCGTCGGCATCGGCAACCTCGCTCAGCAAAAAACGTCCGCCAGTCAGATCGATCCACGCGAGTCCGTAACCGTTCGCGCTGCTCGCGCTACCGGCGGCAATCGCCAGCAGTAGATTGTCGCGGCGTTCTTCGAGAAGCGCCTCGTCGGTCACCGTTCCGGGCGTGACGATGCGCACCACCTTCCGCTCGACGAGTCCTTTCGCTGCTGCCGGATCACCGATCTGCTCGCAAATCGCTACCGACTCGCCGAGCTTCACGAGTTTGGCGAGATAGCCCTCGACCGCGTGATAAGGCACGCCGGCCATCGGAATCGGCGCGCCGGCCGACTGGCCGCGCTGGGTCAACGTGATATCGAGCAAACGCGCAGCCTTGCGCGCATCGTCATAAAACAATTCATAGAAATCGCCCATGCGAAAAAACATCAGCACATCGGGCTGCTCCGCCTTCGCCGCAAAAAACTGGCGCATGAGCGGACTGTGCTGTGCAGCTGGCGAGGGTGACGCAGTGGGCGGCATGCGGCAGGAAAGCGATCGGCGAGACCGCTAGTTTACCGTTCGCGCTGCGCCATCAGTTCGGAAAAATACACAAGGCAAGTCTAGCCGATGCCCTTGAGAGCGAGGCCGCCCTGCGGCGACTGAGGTAATCAACACCGTGTAGGTCGCATCTCGGATGCGACTTGTCCTGACGTTGGGATGTATCCGGTCGGCGCATCCGAGATGCGCCCTACGGGACTGGTCGGCGCATCCGAGATGCGCCCTACGGGTCTGGTCGGCGCATCCAAGATGCGCCCTACGGACGGCAAAGACGCACGCGAGGTGCCTAACCGAACTGCGCAAAGACCCCTTTGCGACTTTATCTATCGGCGTACGGGTTGGTCGGAAAGCATCGATCAAATCGAGTTGATCAACTCGATCGGATGGAATCACGTCGAGCAAATAGTAACGGGTCTCGCATCGCGGGCGGGATCAATCACGGCGCGAGAACATAGCTTGTGCCTTGGTTCTGCCGGATCAGGCGACTACCGATCAGGATCCGAAACCGTCATAGAACAACCAATCGAACTCCTGGTTTTCACTGGTGCCCACGAAGTTCACAACCGTGCCCGTTGCCGAAATACCGCCTATGGCAAAGAAGCAGCCACGCACGACGCCGCCGAATCGTGCACGCGCCAGCAGCATGTCGGGAAGCGCAGTCCACGTGTTGGTCTGAGCATTCCATTGCAGCGCGGTGGCAGAAATTTTGGCGATTGATGAGCCATTCACAAATCCGCCGGCAATCAGGCCAGCCCCATTAAAGCTCGCACTCGCCGCGCCCCAGCGGCTTTGCGGCAGATCGGCCAACGCACTATCGTCCCAAACGTTATTCGCCGGATCATATCGGTAGGCTTTGAAGGTCCCCTGCAGCAAGCTGTCGGCACCGCCCGCAGCATAGATGAAATGATCACGGACGAATGCGCTGATAAATCCTCCAGCGATTGGATAAGGCGCAACCGTCGTCCAATTGTTCCCGGCAATGTTGTACACCTCGACTGCATTTGACGCAGTGGTATCGGTGCTGAAGCCGCCAATCTTGTAGATCTTTCCATCCAGGTAGACGGCGGCGCTGCTCCAGGTGGCGGTAGGAGACGCCGCGATGCTGAGATAAGTATTAGCACCCGGATCGTAGCGATAACCGGCAGCGGTGCTTCCGTTAATAATGTCAGCACCACCGATGATGTAGGCGTATTGCCCGTCCGAAGCGAC
>JBDTOS010000316.1:0-3502 GCA_039933095.1 Dokdonella sp. | reverse complement strand
TCGCGACCGACTCAAATCGACGACGGTTGGAAACGTGATCCGAACCGCTTGACCAAGGCGCGCCGGCAGATCGAAGCCTATTTCGCCGGCGACCTGACTGAATTCGATTTGCCACTGCGCCCGCACGGCACCGATTTTCAGCTCAGCGTGTGGGACGAGCTGACCCGGATTCCGTATGGCGAGACGATCAGCTATGTCGAACTTGCGCGGCGCATCGGCAGACCGAAAGCGAGCCGCGCGGTCGGCGCGGCCAACGGTGCGAATCCGCTGGCCCTGATCGTGCCATGTCATCGCGTGATCGGCGCCAACGGCACCCTGACCGGTTATGGCGGTGGCTTGCCGACCAAGCGTTACCTGCTCGACCACGAACGCCGCTACATGCCGCAACCTGCGTTGGAGCTTCGCGACTGACGAAGTGGCTCCACAAAAAGAAACCCGCAGCGCGAGCTGAGGGTTTCGTCGTGAAAGTAATCAACGCTGAAAATTTTCGTTGATTGACGGACTGATTACTTCTTGACGTCTTCGGCGGCAGCCTTGGCGTTATCGAGTTCCTGCTTCGCCATCGCCCGAGCCGAGTCTGCGGCAGCATTCGCCTGATCTTTGCAGGCATTCTGCTGAGCATCCGGAAGCGCGCTGCATTTCTCGATCGCGACCTTCTGATCGGCATCGGCCTTGGTCAGGGCCAGGTCGTAGCGCGCCTTGGCATCGGTGGCAATGGTTGTCGACTCGACTGCTGCAACGTCCTTGCGTGCGTCTCGTGAGGCATCCATGGCATCGCCCTTGGCGTCGTTGATCGACGCATTGGCGTTCGCATTGGCCTTGGCGATATCCGCCTCAGCTTGGGCGCGCGCTGCGTCGAGTTTCTGTTGCGATTCGGCCATCGCTTTCGCGGCGTCCGCTTGTGCCTTGGCGACATTCTCGGCTGCATCCTGCTGGGCCTTGTCGACTTTCTGATCAACGTCGGCGGCGGATTGCTGGCGATCGCAGGCAGCGAGCGACAGCGATGCAGCGATGGCAAGAGCAAGGATAGACAGGTTTTTCATAAAGCCTCCCGGTGTGGTTGAGCAACGAAACCGAACGTCGATCGATCGCCGTCCGCAGTGGTGCGCCGATCAACTGGTGATGCATCGACGAGGGTCATTGTCTTGTTCATACGGATGAACGTGGCATGATCGCAAGTCGAATTGGTGCGTTGCCGTTCATGCTCCGGTTCAGTTTCAGTTTCAGCAAATCAGGCTCGGCAAGATCAGTTTCGGCAACATGACATCAGGGCATGACTGAAAAAAACGCGAAGATCGTGGTGACCGGAGCCGCCGGCCTGGTCGGTCAAAACTTGCTGGTTGAATTGAAGGCGGAGGGGTTTTCGAACCTCGTTGCAATTGACAAGCACGCTCACAACCTCGGCATTCTGCGAGGGCTGCATCCCGATGTGATCGCGATTGAGGCCGACCTCGCCGAACCGGGCGATTGGCAATCCGCGTTTGTCGATGCCGCCTGCGTCGTCCAGTTGCACGCCCAGATCACAGGCGCTGCGTCGGGAGCATTTGAACGCAACAATGTCGTTGCAACACGTCACGTGCTCGACGCATGCCGCGCTGCACATGTTCCGTGGCTCGTGCACGTCAGTTCATCGGTTGTGAACTCGGTCGCCGACGACGAGTACACGCGCAGCAAACGCGCTCAGGAAAATCTCGTCCGCGAAAGCGGATTGCGGCATTGCATCCTGCAACCAACGCTGATGTTCGGCTGGTTCGACCCCAAGCACCTCGGTTGGCTCGCGCGCTTCATGGAGAAGGTGCCGGTATTCCCGATACCCGGTGACGGCCGCTATTTGCGCCAGCCATTGTACGAGCGCGACTTCTGCCGCTGCCTGATTCATTGCATCGAAACCGAGCCCGCTAGTGCGATTTACGCGGTCTGCGGGGAGACGCGCATCGATTACGTCGATATCATCCGCACCATTCGTCGCGTCAAGGGACTGCGTACTCCGATCGTGCATATTCCGTATGGATTGTTTCGCCTTCTGCTGAAAACCTACGCGTTGTTCAGCGGACGCCCGCCGTTCACCGCCGCCCAACTCGAAGCCCTGAGTGCTGGCGATGAATTCACCGGCGTCGATACCTTCGCGACATTTGGCGTCGCGCAAACGCCGTTCGAGGATGCGGTGCGCGAGAGCTACTGCGATTCGCGCTACGCGCACATCGTCTTGCAGCGGTGATTGCGAGATGACAGTACGTAAGCACGTCGTACTCGGGGCCGGCCCGATGGGTTTGATCTGCGCGCTGGAACTGTTGAAGCAGGGCGAGAGCGTCGATATTTACGAGCGCGACGATCGCATCGGCGGCATGTCGGCGACCTTCGATTTCGACGGCCTTGCGATCGAGCGTTACTACCACTTCATCTGCAAAACCGATCAACCCCTGTTCGATCTGCTGCGCGAAGTCGGTATCGAGGATCGCCTGCGCTGGGTCGATACCAAACTCGGGCTTTATTGCGATGGACGCCTGTACGCGTGGGGCACGCCGTGGGCGTTGCTGCGCTTCGACAAGATCGGCTGGATCGACAAGCTGCGTTATGTCGCCCATGTGATGTTCACCCTGCGAATCAACGACTGGCGCAAGCTCGACAAGGTCAACGCGCTCGTTTGGTTGAAACGCTGGGTCGGTGCGCGTAGCTATCGCGTGCTGTGGCAGCGTCTGCTGGAACTCAAGTTTTTCGAATACAGCGACCGGCTTTCGGCCGCATGGCTCGGCACGCGCATAAAGCGCGTCGGCCTGTCGCGGCGGAACATGTTGCAGGAGTCCATGGGTTTTCTGGAAGGAGGATCGAAGACTCTGCTTGACGCGCTGGTCAAACGCATCGAAGAACTCGACGGCCGCATCCACTTGCGCAGCGGCGTCGAACGCGTGGTCGCTGTTGATGGGCGCGTACGGGGCATTGTGGTCAACGGTGAAGAGATCGCGACCGATGTGGTCATCAGCACCGCGCCGATTCCGTATGTGCCGCGCCTGGTTCCCGATCTGCCGGCAGAATTTGTCGCGTGCATTCGGGCAATCGTCAACATTCCGGTCGTTTGCGTCATCCTGAAACTCAAGCAGCGGTTCACGCCGTATTTCTGGATGAACATCTGCGACGAGCACATCGACACACCGGGCATCATCGAATACTCCAACCTCAATCCGTGCGCTGGCGCGAACATCGTCTATGCGCCGTATTACATGCCAGCGACGCATCCGAAGTTTGCGCGCGACAACGCCGCGTTTATCGAGGAAACGCTCGGTTATCTCGAACGCATAAATCCGGAATTCTCGCGTGATTGGGTGATCGCGACGCATTGCCATCGCTACGAATTCGCCCAGACCCTGTGCCCGCCCGGTTTTTACGACATGCTGCCGCCGATGCGCACGCCGCTGGCAGGATTTTTCATGGCCGACACCTCGTACTACTATCCCGAAGACCGCTCGATTTCCGAAAGCGCCCGCGTCGGCCAGCAACTCGCGCG
>JBDTOS010000315.1:0-3513 GCA_039933095.1 Dokdonella sp. | reverse complement strand
CGCGATCCGCGCTGTATCTCGCCGACAAGTCCGGCCGATTCATTGCAACCGATCTGGAGCAGCGCTGGGCAACGATTCAATGGCTGTTTTTCCAGATGGCCGCGATTGGCCCGATGTTCGGCCAGGTCGGTTACTTCAACAAATTCGCCGGGCGGGAGATCGGCGACAAGCGCCCGCTCCAACGCTATGTCGCGGAAGCAAAGCGTCTGCTCGTGATCATGGATGCGCGTCTCGATGCTCGCCCATGGCTGATGGGTGAGGACTACGGCATCATCGATATCGCCACAATCGGCATGGTGCAAAATCTCATCACGTTTTACGAAGCTCGCGAACTGGTCGATTTCGACCATTACTGCAACGTCGGCGCATGGCTCGATCGCGCGCTGGTTCGCCCCGCTGTCCAGCGCGGTCTGGCAATTCCGAAACGTGCCTGATGCTGCTTTTCGCGCGCAGCTCCCCGGTTCGGCGAGTCGCCGATCAACAATCTCGTTTAGACTTTGCGCATGAACCCCGATACCGCCCGCACACCGCGCTCGCTGGCCAAGGATGTGCTCCTGTTCCAGGGCAAGCTGGTGCTCGATACGTTGCGCGATTTTGCGCTGAGTCCGCTGGCGCTGGTCGCAGCGCTAGTTGATTTCGTGTTGTCGAAGCGGCAGGCGCCGCGCTACTTCCGCGGAGTCATGAAACTGGGTGAACGCAGCGACGAGTGGATCGACTTGTGGTCCGGCGCACGCGGTGCGGAGTCGCCGCCGCGCGAGAATGTCGAAGCCTTGTTGAGTCGGATCGAGGAAGTCGTACGCGATCCGCAAACGGGCGCCCGTCGCGCACGCGTGCTCAAGCGTTGGGCCGAGCGGCAAATGCAGCGAGCGCGGCAACGCATTGAGGTCGAAGCACGTGCGCGGCTTGTCGATGAGTCCCGGCACGACCAGAAGTAGCGATCATCGAGAAAAATGGTCGCAGCGATTGGCTCCATTTGGAATGTCGTTGGTCGATTCGGAGAGGCTCTACCCATCTACGCTGCTTGAGCGCACGCTCGCGGGAAATCCATCAGCACGAACGGCGCCGCAAGCGCGCCGTCAACTCGCATCAGGACTTGTTCAATGCAAATCGTAGATATGCCGCCAGCGCCAGCGTCGGTGCAACGTGTTGCCTGGTTGCCGCCTCCCGAGCTGATCGTGCTTGGCGCGATCTGGGGCGCATCGTTCCTGTTCATGCGTGTGGCGATCAACGATCTTGGCGCGATGGCGATGGTCGAGATTCGGCTGGCGCTCGGGTCATTGATCTTGTTGCCGTATCTGTTGCGCAACCGTGAGCTTTTTCCGGCGAGAATGTGGCCGAAACTGGCCTTGATCGGCGCGATCAATTCGGCGGTGCCGTTCCTGTTGTTTGCCTGGGCCGCGCACGATGCACCGGCGGGAGTCGGTGCGATTGCCAACTCGATGACGGCACTATTCGCGGCGTTGGTCGGGTTTCTTTTTTTCGGCGAGACAATCGGTGCGCGCCGTATCGTTGCCTTGCTTGCAGGGTTCGCCGGAGTGGTCGTACTCGCAAGCAGCAAGGTAGAAGGTGAGCATATCGGCTGGGCTGTCGCCGCCGGTACTACCGCAGCGTTTCTATATGGCGTAGGCGTGCATCTGGTACGCCGTCATCTATCCGGCTTGCCGGCAGCGGCAATCGCATCGGCCACGCTCGGGATAGCGGCAGTGCTGGTGCTTCCGTTTGCGATTGCCCAGTGGCCGACAGGTCCGATCGCCCTCAAATCATTGGGCGCCGTCGCGCTCCTCGGAGTTCTCTGCACCGGCCTTGCTTATGTCATGTACTACCGTATGGTGGCGAACATCGGTGCAAGCCGAACGGCGATGGTGACGTATCTGGTGCCCGTGTTTGGTGTTGCCTGGGGCTGGTGGTTGCTTGGTGAGCCGCTGACTGGACCAATGGCGATTGCCGGGATACTGATCCTTGGAAGTGTTGCGATCAGCCAGCGCGCCTGAGCAGGCAAGCGGCTGATTTCTCCGTCGCGTCGATGATGCGACCGCATCACGGTGCAATAAAAAAACGGTGACCGGATTGCTCCGATCGCCGTCTTCACCATACTTGCAAAAGGTGCTGTCGGTGCTGGCTAAGGTGTGTAGTGGGGAGTCAACGTGACCCTTGAGAACGTCGCATACGCTCGAAGCGCCACGTAGTAGGTTCCTGCTGTCGGCGAAGCGCAGGTGAGGAACGGGTTGTCTCCCGACGTGAGGGTGACGCCGACAGGCCGTGTGTTGCTGACATTCGTCATCCACGATCGCTGACGCTTGCGCCTGTTTCGCGGAGCAGCGAAACGCGAAGATGTTCGTGCACCACCAATGGTGTACAGGAGACGCTCATGAACATCGAACTTCCAGACAGCTTGTCACCCTATCGCGCAACGCTCGAAAAGTACCTGCCGGTCGTGCTCGCTGTCGGCATCGCATGGCTGTTCGCACGCGGACTGCGCAAGATGTTATGGACGGCTTTCGGTCTGTACTGCGCGTTTCATTACAGCGGCATGAGTCATTGGTATTGATCTGGGTTGACCAAGATTGCCAACCGGACATTGCGGGCTGCGGTACATTTATCGGTGCGGTAAGGATTGACGACCGTTGAAACGCCGACACAAATCTGAAATATCCCCGGAGCATGCTGTCACGTTGCGCTGAAGCCGCCGACGCGTTCGCCAATGCCGCCGCTGGCGCACGTGTTGTTTCGCGTCAGAGCGCGTACCGGAGACGTGACAATGCTGAAAAAATTTCCGATGGCGATTGTGTTTGCAGTTGCTTCGTTCGTCGCGATTGCAGCGCCGCCGTACGTCGATATCGAGCAGCGCCTGACGCCGGAGCAGCGCCACGCGACCGGCCTGGATACGTTGTCGCCTGCGCAGTTGGAGCTGCTGAACAGTTTGTTGCGTGACGACTCGGCGCGAACTACCGCAGAAGCCGACGAAACACGCAGCGGCAAGACACAAGTCGATGAAGCCAGCGTCACCGAGCGCAGCGCCGACGAAGGACGGAGCCACGCGTGGTCGATTGGCCTCGACAGCGATCCGATCAAGACTCGATTGAAAGGCCCGATTCGCGAATGGGGGCCGGGCACCGTGTTCGAGCTGGAGAACGGCCAAACCTGGAAGGTACTCAAGGGCCGCATGAAACTGCGTGAAACCCTTCAAAATCCCGAAGTGATCGTCGTACCCGGTTTCGCCGGAAGATGGTTCATGCAGATCGACGAGGATGCACCGAAGCCACGCGTGTACCGAATCGATTGAGAATTGAGACTGACCAGTCGGTGCTCGCCATGTAGTTGGGTACAGCGCCCACAAGACTCCACAGGCAAGTTCATGATTCAATAAGGTTCACGGCCAACCTGAGGACCAGCGAGATGCCGTTAGGAATTCTTGAAGCTTGGATTTCGAAATACGCCCATGCGGGCATCGTCGCGATCATCGTCGTTTTTTCCCAGAGCACGGCAGATGCGATGACTCTGGATGAAGTTTTA
>JBDTOS010000314.1:0-3514 GCA_039933095.1 Dokdonella sp. | reverse complement strand
GCTGGAGTTCCAGAGAATGCTGTTGTAGACCGAAAATGATGTCGCTTGGCCATTATCGTGAAATTTGAAGTCCGTGCCCGAGGGCAGGTCCGCCGTCATGTGGTTGATCATCACCGCCGCACTACCTTCCATGAAAAGACTCACTGCGGAGGAGCCCGTCCCAAACACGTGGTCGATCAGGATATTTTCAAACGTCGCCTCACCGTTGAAGACAGAAAACGCGATCCCTTCAGCAACCTGCGTAAATCGCACATTGCTTACGTGGAGGCTACCCTCATCGTTGGAAAATGAACCATAGTCGCCTGCGGTAAACTGAATTCCAGTTGCGTTGGAGAGCGTCAGGCCGTCGATGTTGAGCAGCGCTTGCGGCGACGCCAGATGCTGGTACAGATGGAAGAAGTGACCTTGCGCATTGATCGTCGTATTTCCCGCGTTGACGGTTCGGGTCGCGCAGTTGGCGCTGTAGCCACCTTCAATCGTGGTCGGCGCTGAGAAATAAGTTTCTACATCAGCGTCCATCAAATAGCTGCCCTGCACGATCTGTATCGTGTACGCCGAGCTCTGGAGCGTTCCTAGCGAAAGAGCGCCCTTGAGCAGGGCAAGATTGCTTGCGCAAATCGAGATCGCAGAGGCCGGCGAAACGACCAACAGGCAGATAATGCCCACCAACCAAAACAGCCCATGGGCAATGCGTGCGTGGTTCTTGTTCGAATTCATGGTGACGTTTTCCCCTCGAATGAATTGGGTGACAACAGGACCCTGCGGTCGCTGCCGGATGTGTCTTCGGAGGGATGAAACGCGGTTTGGCAGCGCGCTTGGACATTAATTCGGAAATTGGCCATACGCTGGCCTTGGCACATCTCGACGTTTCGACCGGATGAAGACGCATCGCCGCTCATCGTGTCTACCCTATTCGCCAAACCGCGTTAGGTATCTGGGCAGGTCAAATCGCTTCTGGAAGTTCAGCGAGTTTTCCGATGCGCAACCTTCCGAGCGCACCGTTCCGATGGACAAGCACCATCGGCAATCCGATACTCCGCGCCTCCCTCAGCGAATTGCATCCATGACCCAAGCTCTGCCAATTGATGCCGACCGCTGGGTGAGATTGAAGGATCACGTCGCCGATCTCGCCTCGCTGGATCTTCCCGCTCGCGAACAAGCGCTCGCCGATTTGACCCTTGACGCGGACGATCGAGACTGGTTGCAACGCCTGTCGCTGCCGCTGCTTGCGGACGATCCGCGCCTGATGGATTCGCATCCGTCCGCGCGTGCGACGGCGGAATACGGCAACTTGCGTTGGCGTGCTGGCGACACGATCGGCCGCTACCGCATCGAGGCCTTGCTCGGTCGCGGTGGAATGGGTGAGGTGTACGAAGCGCGCTCTCTGGATGACGGGCAGCTTGTCGCGCTGAAGGTACTTCGTGCCGGTCTGGAACAAAGCGACTACGCGCGCTTTTCCGAGAACGAGCAGCGAGCCCTGCAACGGCTCGACGATCCGCGCATCGCGCGCTTCATCGAGGCGTTCGAGGCGGACGGCGTCGGCACCTGTCTGGTGCTGGAATGGATCGATGGCGAGCCGCTGCAAAGCCATTGCCGCAGCAGACGTTTCAATGTCGAAGCGCGCCTGAAGCTTTTCATCGATGTCTGCCAGGCGGTAGCGAGCGCGCACCAGTTGTTGGTTGTGCACCGCGACCTCAAGCCGAGCAATGTGCTGGTCACACCGGAAGGTCAGGTCAAGCTGCTCGATTTTGGTGTCTCGAAACTGCTGGACGAGAACACAACTCATACCCAGACCCACGGAAATCTATACACGCTGGAATACGCAGCGCCCGAGCAGGTGCTGCATGAGCCGGTCTCGACAGCCACTGATATCTACGCGCTCGGCGGACTGCTCTATCGCCTGCTGACCGACGTTTCACCGTATGCACTGGGCGATGGTGGTTCTCTGGTCAAGGCTGTCCTCAGCGAATCACCGCAACGACTCGACCACGCGCTCGCTCGCTCGCGTGCAGCAGGCCACGCGCCGCCGATCGGATTGCTCGATCGTGACCTCGATCGCGTCATTGCGCGTTCGATGAACAAGGATCCGCGCAGCCGCTATCCGAATGCGCGCGAGCTCGCCAGCGATATCCAGGCGATCTTGAGCGGGCGGCCGATCAGCCATGGTGGTGGCACCGGCTATCGTCTGAAGAAGTTACTCAAGCGTCATCGAGCGGTCGCTGCGGCCGCCATCGTGGCGTCGCTATCCCTTGTCGGCGCCACCGTTGTCAGTCTGCATGAGGCGCGTTTGGCGGTGGCGCACGCGCACCGTGCCGATGTCGCCAATCAATTCCTGCTGACGACATTGGATATGTCCGATCGTTTCAGCAGCAACAACCACGGCGATGTCACCCTGGGCGACGTGCTCGAACACGCGGTCGCACAAGCGCACACGGAATTGCGCGACGAACCCCAAGCACGCGCCGCAGTGCTCGGACAACTGGGGCTGGCGCTGCAACATCGCGGCAAGGCTGCGCTTGCCCTGACCGCCGGGCAGGAGGCTCTTGCCCTCCGCACATCCGACCCGGAAAGTTCCGCGCTCGAAAAGGCGAACGCCGCACAACAACTGGCAAGCATCGAGATCGAGCTCGGCCATCTCGACGATGCATCCACCCATTCGAACGCAGCCTTGCAATGGCTGGATCAGGAGCCGGCCCAGAGCCCCATCCGGATTGCGACACTTACCAGTTTGGGTAAGTTGGCCAGCATGCGCGGCGATGCCGAGGGCTCGTTGCGCTGGTACCAAAAGATCATTCCGCTGCGCGAAGCACTGGCGGGTGACTACCGCGCCGAAATCGCCATGGACTACAACAATCTCGGTACCGGCCTGTACAACCTCAGCCGATTCCGTGAAGCCGACCTCGCGTTTGCACACGGCATTGCGTTGCTGCATGCACAGTTCGGCGCGACTCATCCACGCTTGGGATATATCGAGTTCGGCCGCGCGGCTGCGCTGACCCAACTGGGTCGTTTCGATGAAGCGGAGAAAACCCTGGCCGCCGCCGATCTATCCCTGAATGGCGGCGATCAGGCCAAGGGCAATCAACCGGGATCGGTCAACACCGAACGCATGCGCGCGGTGCTGGATTTCTACGCGAGCAATTATGCGTCGGCGCTGCGACGACTGAGTAATGTGCTTCCGCAGACGCGCGCATCCAGTCCGATAAGCGTCGCAGCCACATTGATGATACGTGGGCGGATCGAACTCGCGAGTGGAAATCCAATCGCTGCGATCGCTACTTTGGCCGAGGCGGAGAAGCTCTACGTCGACAATGGCCGCAGCGCCCATGCCCAACGCTGGGTCGTTCACGGCTTGCACGGCGCAGCCGCAGGTGTCAGCGGCAATGTGCGAGATGGCGATCGTGAGCTGGAAGAAGCATTCGCGCAGCTCGCTGGCGATGGCTCGAAACAAGGCATCGAACTCGCAGAGATGGCCCTCCTCAGTGGCGCCGCCGCGCGTCGCCGCGCTGATATC
>JBDTOS010000313.1:0-3525 GCA_039933095.1 Dokdonella sp. | reverse complement strand
ATGAATCGGCATGACTCCCCGCCCGTCGCTGCATGAATTCATGACGCATACGGGGAAGGGATAGTACCGCTGCGACACGCGCTTGGTAAGTAGCAGTGTGCGAATTTTTCGATGTAACGGCGTTACATCAGCGCGAGCGTTTTACCAACCGCTGGTCAACGCCCACGCGCAAAGTCGTATTTGTTGACGTATCCGGATTGCAAGCTGACTACGCAATTCCTCCATGTGGCAACCTCAGGCTCACTGCTCGAAGCCAAACTCGAACGCGACCGCATCGCGACCCGGATCGGCAACCTCGAAGACCACCGCCGCATCCATGCCGGGCGCGAGGCCACGACTTCGCGCGCCCGGATCGGCCACGTACTCGCCCGAACGAAAACGGCGCATCGCAATGCGTTGATCGTCAAGATCGGAAAGGGTAATCCGAATAACCGGAAAAGGCTGCGTGTAGGCGGCCTGATTGCGCAGCGTCGCTGAAATGATCAGTGCATTGGCTACCGACGGATGCGGACGGATATCGCGGGATACGAGTGCCAGCGTGCTCGCGTCGTGTTGCATCGGCAGCTGGCAGCGAAGGACTTCGCAAATCTGCTGGAACAACGGCCTGATCGCCGGATCGCCAGCCAGTCGCGCGCGCTCTGCCCAGGCAATCTCGCCGCTCAATCCGAGCAGCAGGATCAGACAGGCCACCACCCACGGCCAGTTGCGCGTGGGCCGACGCGAACTGCGGCGGCGAACGAAATCCGGCGCGGAAAAAGGCTCCGGCGCATGGGATGGAATCTCGATGTCGGATGATGCCGTTGTCAGCGATTTCTGGCTGGTGCTCGAAGGCGGCAGCTGATCCGGTGCGAACAACGAATACTCGGGACTGACGCGCGTCCGGTATACCGGGGCATCGAGTGAGGGCGGTGGCAGCGCACCGTCGTGCAACGGCAGCGCATCGATGTCACCCTCGGGCAATGCATCGGACAGGCTACGCAGCGCATCGAATCCGGCACCGCAATGGCCACAACGCACGCGCGCTGCCGCAGCAGCGAGATCGGTCGCACTGACCTGGAACACGCTGCGGCAATCGGGGCACTGCGCGTACATCGTTCGGACCCGTCGTTGTGGTGCAGATCAGGGTAACCCGCCGCAGTGCGCGCCGGAAGGGTGACGATGCTGAGGCACTGGCGGTCCCGATCGATCAGGAAGAGACGCTGCCCACCGATTTTGCCCAAGTCAGGCCATGCGGATCGAAGCCCTGTTCGAGGGTCGGCTTCACGATCTGGAAGTACGGCGACACATCGAAATCGCTCGATCGATCTGCGTTGGCGCTGATGTGTTGATGCCATCATCATCGCCGCTTGCCGCTGATTCGCACCCAATCCTCGCGCGCGCTGATCACGAGATCATCGAACCATTCGCTGTAGCGTGCGCGCACTTCTTCGCCTTGTTCGCGCAGGATGCCCGAGAGCGCGATATCACCCGATGGTTTGATCAGCACGGCAATTCTCGGGGCCAGCTCGATCAGTGGGCCGGCCAGGATATTGGCGACCATGACATCGACTGGTGCGCCGGAAGATGCTGCTGGCTCGCACACGAGAAGTTGATCCGCGACACCGTTGCGCTGCGCGTTGTCGTGGCTTGCCGCAATCGCTTGCGGGTCGTTGTCGATGCCGATCACTTGCGCAGCGCCGAGTTTGATCGCGGCAATCGCGAGCACGCCGGAGCCACAGCCATAGTCGATGACAGATCTGCCGCGAAGATCGATCGCGTCAAGCCACTCCAGACACAAGGCGGTCGTCGGATGCGTACCGGTGCCGAAAGCAAGCCCGGGATCGAGCCGCACAATGACAGCATCGGTGCCGAGCGGTGGCTCGACTGTCGATGGATAAATCCATAACCGTCGACCGAATTGCATCGGCTGGAATTGATCCATCCAGACTCGCGTCCAGTCCTGATCCTCGACCTCATGAAATCCGATCAATTCGGGAGCCAGATCGGGCAGCAACTCTCGGAGCACATGCACCAAGCCGCGCCGATCGACGGTACTTTCGAACAACGCCGCCAGCGCAATCGTCGGCCACAGCGGCGTCTCACCCGGAGCGGGTTCGAGAATCGGGTGATCCTCGGCATCAAGCAAGGTGATCGACAGCGCGCCGACGTCTTCGAGCGCTGCTTCGACGCGCTCCTGATCGTCACTGCCCAAGGTCAGAGTCAGTTCAATCCAGCTCATGCGGGAAGCACCGTGCAGGTCACAATTTCATTGCCCGAGCATCAGAGCGCGTGCATCAAATCAGTCCGATCACTTTTTCCTTGGCCTCGGCGATGCGCTTTTCGAGGTAATGGATATTCTGTCCGCCCTGCTGGAATCCGGCATCGGAAAGAATGCGTTGCTGCAAGGGCAGATTGGTCTTGATGCCATCGACAACCATTTCGGACAGGGCAATGCGCATGCGCGCAATCGCGGTGCTGCGGTCCCGTCCGTGCACGATGATTTTTCCGATCATCGAATCGTAGTTCGGTGGAATCTTGTAGCCGTCATAGAGATGCGTATCGACGCGCACGCCAGGACCGCCCGGTGTCTCAAAGCACTTCACGGTGCCGGGACTCGGCATGAAGGTGTCAGGGTCCTCGGCGTTGACGCGGCATTCGATCGCGTGACCATCGATGCGAATATCCTGCTGGCGAATCGAGAGTTTTTCGCCACCGGCAATCAGCAGTTGCTCGCGCACCAGATCGACGCCGGTAATCAGCTCGGTGACCGGATGTTCAACCTGGATGCGCGTGTTCATCTCGATGAAATAGAAGTTGCCGTTCTCGTACAGGAATTCAAACGTGCCAGCACCGCGATAGTTGATGCGCAGGCAGGCCTCGACACACACCTTGCCGATCGCGGCACGTTGCTCGGCCGTGATGCCCGGCGCGGGAGCTTCCTCGACGACTTTCTGATGGCGGCGTTGCATCGAGCAATCGCGTTCTCCGAGATGAATCGCACTGCCTTGACCGTCGGCCAGTACCTGTATCTCGATATGGCGCGGATTCTCCAGGTACTTCTCCATGTAGACCTGATCATTGCCGAACGCGGCGCGCGCTTCGGTCTGGGTCATCGCAATCGCATTGTGCAGATGCGCCTCGGTATGCACGACGCGCATGCCGCGCCCGCCGCCACCGCCGGATGCCTTGATGATGACCGGGTAACCGATTTCGCGAGCGATACGCGCGTTGTCACCACTTTCGCTGCCGAGTGGTCCGCCGGACCCCGGCACACAGGGAACGCCGGCCGCTTTCATCGCGCGAATTGCTTCGACCTTGTCGCCCATCAAGCGAATGACAGCGGCGGTCGGACCGATGAACACGAAACCCGATTGCTCGACGCGTTCGGCAAAATCGGCGTTCTCGGACAGGAATCCATAGCCCGGATGGATCGCCTGCGCGTCGGTCACTTCGGCCGCCGCGATAATCGCCGGCACATTGAGATAGCTTTCGGCCGCCGGTGCTGGACCGATGCAGATGGACTCGTCGGCCATGCCGACATGCTTG